>NZ_JBHMCY010000009.1:130890-139640 GCF_042430725.1 Streptomyces cinereospinus
GTCCTTTCCCGACTTCCGCGCCTTTGACCTGTGTGACGCCGGCGTGTTCCGGGTGTGGGTGGGGGCGGCGTCCGCGGCCGCGGGGACGCCGTCCACGGCCCCCGGGGACGGTGGCTCCACCTACGAGTGACGCTGTCCCGTCCGCGGCGCGGCGACGTGCCCAGTGACGCTCTCTCCGCGGGGTGAGCGCGAGTTGACCGGTCCGGACCGGCGTGGTGTACTCCGGATCGTGACCGACACCTGTGTGCGCCTGTGGCGGAGGGTCCATATGGACCTCATCCGCTATGCGGGCTGCGTGTGTCGTCCCTCCTGCTGATCTCGCCTTCCCCTCACCGCGCGCGCCGCTGACGCCTCGCCGCGCGCGCTCACGCGAACGCTCATCAGGACGGTGCACGTTGTCTGTCTCCCCCTCCTCTTCCGCCGCTGTCTCCGTTTCCGGTTCCGCAGCGGCCGCGGCCGCTCCCACGCAGGCCGACCTGCTCGACTTCGTCCGGCGCACGGCCGCCGACGCCGCGTTGATCGACTCGCTTCCGCTCGACCCCCAGGGCCGTACCTGGGTACGGCTGGAAGGGCCCGGCGGCAGCGAGGCCTGGCTCATCGGCTGGCCGCCCGGCACGGGCACCGGCTGGCACGACCACGCCGACTCGGTCGGCGCCTTCCTCACCGCCCGCGGCGAACTGAAGGAACACTCCCTCGCCGCCCGGCTGCCCACCGACGGCTGGAAAACCCTGGAACTCACGGAGGGCGTCGACCGGGAACGCCGCCTCACGGCGGGCCGGGGCCGCGCCTTCGGGCGCCACCACGTGCACGAGGTGCTCAACGAGTCCTCCGACCGGCACGCCGTCTCCGTGCACGCCTACTACCCGCCGCTGCCGAGGATCCGGCGCTACAGCCGCACGGGAAACGTGCTGCGGCTGGAGCAGGTGGAGCGGCCGGAGGACTGGCAGTGAGCCCTGCCGCCCGCAAGACGGACCAGGACACCGACCGGAACGCCGGCCGACGACTCCGCTCGATACGTACGTTGAGGAGGGGCGATGCGAGGTGAACGCAGCATCCCGGTGGGGATCGACGAGCTGCTTGAGCAGGTCCGCGAGGGGTTCACGCGGATCGAACCGAGGGAGGCGTACCAGGCCGCCCAGGCCGGCGAGGCGCTCCTCGTGGACATCCGGTACGCGGCCCTGCGCGAGCGGGACGGCCTCATCCCCGGTGCCCTGGTCGTGGAGCGCAACGAACTGGAGTGGCGTCTCGACCCCCGCGGCAGCCATCGCCTTCCCGAGGCCACCAGCCACGACCTGCGCGTCGTGGTGATCTGCAACGAGGGTTACGCGTCAAGTCTCGCGGCGGAGTCCCTGCACCGCCTCGGACTGTACCGGGCCACGGATCTGAAAGGGGGGTTCCAGGCTTGGCGGGGTGCGGGGTTGCCGGTGAGGACTAGCCCATAAGAGCGAGCCTGTGGGAGTGCGGGCGCCTGTAGAGGGCGCGGGCGTGAGCGACGACGCGGCACGCGAGCGCCCGCCACCATCCGCCTCCGCGAGCCCCAAGCCCGTCTCGTCCGTACCGGGAGGGAGAGCGGGCACACCCTCAGTACCCCTCCTCACCCAGGAACTCCGTGTCCTCCCCCTCCTCCTCCAGCGCCCGTCGCACCACGCGCAAGGCCATCCCCTCGGGGTACCCCTTCCGCGCGAGCATCCCCGCCAGCCGCCGGAGCCGCTTGTCGCGGTCGAGGCCGCGGGTGGAACGGAGCTTGCGCGTCACGAGGTCGCGCGCGGTCGCCTCCTCCTGCTCGGTGTCGAGCTGGGCGACGGCCGCGTCGATCAGCGTGGAGTCGACGCCCTTGGTCCGCAGCTCCTGCGCCAGCGCCCGCCGGGCCAGCCCTCGGCCGTGGTGCCGGGACTCCACCCAGGAGTCCGCGAAGGCACTGTCGTCGATCAGTCCGACCTCCTCGAACCGCGACAGCACCTCCTCGGCCACCTCGTCCGGGATCTCCCGCTTGCGCAGGGCGTCCGCGAGCTGTTTCCGCGTCCGCGGGGTCCCGGTGAGCAGGCGCAGGCAGATCGCCCGGGCCCGCTCAGCCGGGTCCCCCGGGGGCTCCTCCAGCTCGGCCCTCGACAAGGAGGAGGTGCCCCCGTCCTCGGCGGACGGCTCCGTGAAGCCACGCCGGTGGCGCCCGCGCCCCCGTCGTGCGCCGGCCTCGCCACGCCCCCCGCGGTCGCCGCGAGGCCGGGTGCCTTCGCCCGCACCGGCATGCGAGCCGCCGTCCGGCCAGTCGTCACCGTGCCCGGCCCCGGCAAAGCCCCCCTCGTTCGCGCTCCCCGGATGCGGCTCGCGCGGGATGCCGGGGTCCGCGTACCCGGCCCAGTCGGTTCGCCGTGTCACGCGTCAGCTCTTGGCAGCCGCGGCCTTGGTCCTGGCCGTCTTGGCCGCCGCCGGGGCCGGCACCGCCTTGGCCTGGTCGTCCGCGGGGGCGGCGACCGCGGCGTCCGTACCCGGCTCGGCCGCCGGCTCCTCCGGCCGCACGCCCACGCCCAGCTTCTCCTTGATCTTCTTCTCGATCTCGTTGGCCAGGTCGGGGTTGTCCTTGAGGAAGTTGCGCGCGTTCTCCTTGCCCTGGCCGAGCTGGTCGCCCTCGTACGTGTACCAGGCGCCGGCCTTGCGGACGAAGCCGTGCTCCACACCCATGTCGATCAGACCGCCCTCGCGGCTGATGCCCTGGCCGTAGAGGATGTCGAACTCCGCTTGCTTGAAGGGCGGCGCGACCTTGTTCTTGACGACCTTGCACCGGGTGCGGTTGCCGACCGCCTCCGTGCCGTCCTTCAGGGTCTCGATGCGGCGGATGTCGATACGCACCGAGGCGTAGAACTTCAGCGCCCGGCCACCGGTCGTGGTCTCCGGCGAGCCGAACATCACACCGATCTTCTCGCGGAGCTGGTTGATGAAGATCGCGGTGGTCTTGGACTGGTTGAGCGCGCTGGTGATCTTGCGCAGCGCCTGGCTCATCAGGCGGGCCTGCAGGCCCACGTGGCTGTCGCCCATCTCACCCTCGATCTCCGCGCGCGGGACGAGCGCGGCGACGGAGTCGATGACGATGAGGTCGAGCGCGCCGGAGCGGACCAGCATGTCCACGATCTCCAGCGCCTGCTCGCCGTTGTCCGGCTGGGACAGGATCAGGTTGTCGATGTCGACGCCGAGCTTCTTGGCGTACTCGGGGTCGAGGGCGTGCTCGGCGTCCACGAAGGCGACCTGACCGCCGGCCTTCTGGGCGTTCGCCACCGCGTGCAGGGTCAGGGTCGTCTTACCGGAGGACTCCGGGCCGTAGATCTCCACGACACGGCCGCGCGGCAGGCCGCCGACGCCGAGGGCCACGTCGAGCGCGGTCGACCCGGTCGGGATGACCTCGATGGGCTCCTTCGCCCGCTCGCCCATGCGCATGACCGCGCCCTTGCCGAATTGTCGTTCAATCTGCGCGAGGGCGGCGTCGAGAGCCTTCTCGCGGTCGGTACCTGCCATGGGTTCCACCCGGTTTGCTTGAGTCGATCGCTTCACGTCAAAGACGCTAACGCCTGCCACTGACAATGCGCCCCGACGCCGGTCCGGCCTGTGGATAACTCGGGCACTTCTCCATCAATCCCCTGTGGACAACTCCGCCGAGGACCTCACCGGAGCCTCCATAAGAATGGATGTTCGATTTTTGTGTCAAGCTCACCACGCGGCACCTCCGAGACTACGACCGAGCGCCGACACCGGTCCCCGGACCCGCACCGGACCCGCACCGGGCGCCGCCCGCTGTGCTCGCCGACGCCCCCGCCGAGCGCCCTTACGGACGCCCCTGCCCGGACCCCTCACCCGACGACGCACCGGGCTGCCCCACCGAGGACTCTTCCGAACCCGAACCCGAACCCGAACCCGCAACCGCAACCGCACCCGGGCCCGCTCCCGACTCCGCCGCCCGCAGCCGCCCCCACACCCGCCGGGCGCGCGTGACGAGCCCCGTCCCCGGCACCGGTCGGCGGTGCCCGTGCACCCGGGGGTCGTCCGTGACGTCGTACCGCTTCACGTAGGCCCCGAGGAACGCCTGGAGCGTGGCGACCGCGGGGATGGCGATCAGCGCGCCGACCGCGCCGAGGAGCGCGGTGCCCGCGATGACCGATCCGAAGGCGACGGCAGGGTGGATGTCGACGGTCCTGGACGTCAGCTTGGGCTGCAGCAGGTAGTTCTCGAACTGCTGGTAGATCACGACGAAGACCAGCACCCACAGCGCGTACCAGGGATCGACCGTGAAGGCGATCAGCATGGGCAGGGCGCCGGCGAGATAGGTGCCGATGGTGGGGATGAACTGCGACACGAGTCCCACCCACGCGGCCAGCACGGGCGCGTACGGCACGCCCAGGACTTGCAGCACTATGTAGTGCGCCACCCCGGAGACGAGCGCCATCAGACCGCGCGAATATATGTAGCCGCCGGTCTTGTTGACGGCGATCTCCCACGCGCGCAGCACCTCGGCCTGCCGGGCGGGCGGCAGCACGGAGCAGAGGCCGCGGCGCAGCCGCGGACCGTCGGCCGCGAAGTAGAACGCGAACAGGGTGATCGTCAGCAACTGGAACAGGCCTCCGAGGACCTGCGCGGAGACGTCCAGGACGCCGGTGGCGCTGTTCCGCACGTAGGTGCGCAGCCAGTCGGAGCGCAGCACGCCCTCCTGGACGTCCACGCGTCTGAGCTCGGTCTTGAAGTGCGTGTTGATCCAGTTGATGACGGAGTCGAGGTACTCCGGGAAGCTCTCGACCATGGTGATGATCTGCCCCGCGAGCATCGAGCCGAGCAGGGTGACGAACCCCGCGGAGGCCACCATCACGGCGAGGAAGACCAGGCCGGTGCCCAGGCCCCGGCGCATGCCGCGCGAGGCCATCCAGCTCACGGCGGGCTCGATGGCGAGGGCGAGGAAGAACGCGATCAGGATGTTGATCAGCAGGCCGGTGAGCTGGTGGAAGGCCCAGCTGCCGAGCTGGAACACGGCGACGAGGGCGAGCGCCAGCACCATGGCACGCGGCAGCCAGCGCGGCATGCGCCCGCCGGGCGCGACGGCACCGCCGGCGGGAGGCCGGGTGGGCGGCGCCGTGCCGGAGGGGGATGCGTGCGGGGCTGCCTGCCCGGTCTCGTCTGCCACGGTGCAAGTCTCGCCCACGCCACCGACAATCGGGTGACGTCAGCGATCTTCGTGACCGGTCAGCGCCTTTCCTGTGGCACGTTCATGACGGTGCAGACCACCCGCCACACGTCCCTGGCCTCCCAGCCGGCGTCGAGAGCCTGGTACACGGTGCGTTCGCCGAGCTCCGACATCACATGGTCACGTGCGAAGGTGTCGGCGTACCCCGAACCGAAGTGCTCCGCCATCCGCTCCCAGAAGACCGTCAACCTCATGACGCCAGTATCCCGCCCCTGAGAGTGGGCCCGAGCGCGGAGCGCGTGCCGAGACCGCTTTCCGTCCTACGGTCTGAGCCATGGCCGAATCAGGAGCTCCCCCACTCCCCCCGACGCCCCCGGCGCACTCCCCGCTGTTCCGCGCCGAGCGGTTCGTCTGGCTCACCGCGCGCGTGCTGGAGCAGCATCTCTTCGCGTACCACTTCCTCCACGGCGGCGCCGACCCGGTGGAGACGGCGCTGGACGCCTACCGCAACCAGGACGGCGGGTACGGCCACGCCCTGGAGCCCGATCTGCGCGGTCCGGTCAGCCAGCCGCTGCACAGCGCGCACGCGCTGCGCGTGCTGGACTCCATCGGGCGCTGCGGCGGCCAGCGCGTGGAGCGCGTGTGCCGCTACCTGACGTCCGTCTCGGGCCCGGACGGCGCGCTGCCGTCGATCCGTCCCAGCCGGCGCGGCTATCCGACCGCCCCCTTCGTGCCGGTGGCCGACGACCCGCCCAGCGAACTCCTCGCCACCGGCCCGGTGGTGGGCCTGCTGCACCGCAACGAGGTCTGGCACGCCTGGCTGTTCCGGGCCACCGACTTCTGCTGGCAGACGGTCGAGTCCCTGGAGAAGTCCCACCCCTGCGAGGTCCGGGCCGCCGTAACCTTCCTGGACTCCGCGCCCGACCGCTCGCGCGCGGAGGCGGCCGCCGACCGCCTGGGACGCCTGGTCCGCGAGCACCGCCTCGCCGCCCTCGACCCCGAGCGTCTCGACGCCCAGCCCGTGGCCCCCGGCTACGCCCCCGGTGAACACCACTTCCCGCACGACTACGCGAGGACACCGCATTCCCTCGCGCGCGCGTGGTTCACCGACGACGAGATGGCTCGCTCCCTGGACTTCCTGGAGAGCGAACAGCAGGAGGACGGCGGCTGGCCGATCCGCCGGCACCAGTGGGCCCAGGTCCCCGCGCTGGAGGCACGCCCCCTGGTGACCATCGAGGCGCTGCGCACCCTCAGGTCCTACGCCCGCCCCATCGGCTGACCCCGTCCCTCAGCCGCCCAGCGCCCGCACCCCCGCCGTCACCACCACGGCCGCCGCGACGACCAGCAGGAACGGAGCCCGCAGGAACAGCGCCGCGGCTGCCGCGGCGATCCCGGCAGCCCGCGCGTCCAGCACCAGCACCCGCCCGTCGGCGAACGTCTGCTGGGCCGTGAGGGCGGCGAGCAGGGCGACGGGCAGCAGCGCGGCGAGCCGCTTGACGAGGGGCCGCTCCAGTACGCCGGCCGGCACCAGCAGCCCGGCGAGCTTGACGGCGTAGCAACTGACGGCGGTGACACCGATCGCGATCCAGATGTTCAACGATCCCCCTCCTGTCCCGCGCGGCGTCCCCGCACCCACAGCACGAGGGGTGCCGCGAGCGCGGCCACCAGCACCGGCAGACCGGCGGGCAGCACCGGCAACAGCCCCAGTCCCAGAAGTACCGCCAGCCCGGCCACAGCCCGCTCGGTCGCGGTCCGCAGCATCGGTGCCAGCAGCGCCAGGAACACCGCGGGCCCGGCCGCGTCGAGCCCCCACGCGGCGGTGTCGCCGAGGGCCTCCGCGCCCAGCGCCCCGAGCAGCGTGGTCAGGTTCCACAGCACGTACAGGCTCAGCCCGGTCACCACGAAGCCGATCCGGGCACCACGCCGCGTCGGCTGCGCCAGCGCGACGGCGGCCGTCTCGTCGATCACCCATTGGGCGGCGAACGGCCGCACCGCGCGCGGGAGGGCCAGCAACTGGGACAGCCGCAGCCCGTAGAAGGCGTTGCGCACCCCCAGGAAGAAGGCGCCGGCGGCCGCCGTGAACGGGTTCCCGCCCGCCGCGAGCGCCCCCACCAGCGCGAACTGGGACGCGCCGGTGAACACCAGCAGGCTGAGCGCGCACGTCTGCCACAGGGTGAGTCCGCTGCCCGCCGAGGTCACCCCGAAAGCGAACCCGGACAGTCCCACGGCTACTCCGACGCCGAGCGCGTCCCGTACGACGGCGGCGTCCGGCCTCCCGTCGGACCGTATGTCTGCGATAGCTGTCTGTTCTGCCACGCCTCGGACGGTAGGGGCAGCCGCCGCGCCGCGTCTTGTACGTTCTTGCGCTCGCGCTGGTACGCCCCCGGCGGCACCCCCACGATGCGGCTGAAGTGCCGGTTCAGATGCGGCTGGTCGGTGAACCCGACCCGGGCGGCGGCCTCCGCGGGCGCCGTCCCCGCGTCCAGGAGCAGCCGCGCCCGCCGCACCCGGGCATCGGTCAGCCACGTGTGAGGCGGCATCCCGTACGACTCCCGGAACGCCCGCAGCAACGCGAACGGACTGGTCCCGAGCTCCTCCGCGAGCCGCTCCAGAGTCGGCGGCTCGGCCATCCGCGCCTCCAGCACCTCACGCGCCCGCGCCGCGACCCGGGCCCCGGCCGTCCGCACCTCACGCCGCGGCAGCGCCCCACCGTTCAGCCGCAGCAGCCGCGTCACCACCACACGCAGCAGGGTGTCCGCGGCCAGGGCGTTCCCCTCGTCCGCGGCACGCAGCACCTGATGCACCAACCCCACCGCGTACGGATCATCGAGCACCGGCCGCACGAACCCGGGTGTCCCGCGGATCGCGGTCGTCTCGGCAGCGATCTCCGCCACCACGTCCGGCGAGGGATAGACGGCCCCGTACCGCCACCCCTCCGGCACCCCCGCCCGCCCGGTGTGCGCGGTGTCGGGATTGACCAGCGCCAGCGCGCCCGCCCCCGCGTACTGATCACCGCCACCGTGCTGGAAGACCTCCACCCCGTCCGCGATGGCCGCGATCACGAAGTTCTCGTGCGTGTGCCGCACGAACGTCTTCCGCACATACCGGGCCCGCAGCAGATCCACACCGGGCAGCTCCGCATACTGCCAGTGCCGCGCACGCTCACCCGACCCCATACCCTCATTCTCCGCACCACCACGACCACAAGGCGAACGCCCCCACGACGGGCAGGGGCACACCCGGCAGCCACCAGCTCGCTGCCCGCACCCGCCCACGGCGGCAAGGAACCGCCCCCCGGAGGCGGCACCCGCGCACGGCGGGAAGGCCCACCCCCTGGAGGCGGCACCCTCCCAGGAAGGGGACCGCCCCCGTGGCGCTGCCCGCACCCGCCCACGGCGGTAAGGGACCCCCCGGAGGCGGCACCCGCGCACGGCGGAAAGGCGAGGCCCCCCGTGAGGCGGCACCCGCACACGGCGGTAAGGGACAGACCCCCCGTGAGGCGGCACCCGCGTACGGCGGGAAGGGCCGGCCCCCCCTGGGGCGCTGCCCGCACCCGCCCACGGCGGGAAGGGGACGTGCCGGGGGGTGT
>NZ_JBHMCY010000010.1:0-133165 GCF_042430725.1 Streptomyces cinereospinus
CCGCACCTCAAAGCCCCCTGGACAACCCCACCCGAGCCATAACTTCACGGCCTTGGGGCTAGGGGTAGGCCAGGGGGTGTCTGGATCGTCCCGGCGTCGACCATCTGATCGGACCTGCCCGTTCACGGCCGGATCCGATCGGTAAGGTGTTCGTATGTCTACCGGGGTGCGCCGCAGAATGGGTGTCGAGGAGCGGCGGCAGCAGCTGATCGGCGTCGCCCTC
This sequence comes from Streptomyces cinereospinus, assembly GCF_042430725.1. Taxonomy (NCBI): domain Bacteria; kingdom Bacillati; phylum Actinomycetota; class Actinomycetes; order Kitasatosporales; family Streptomycetaceae; genus Streptomyces; species Streptomyces cinereospinus. The sequence continues at coordinate 224 of NZ_JBHMCY010000010.1, forward strand.
GAACTGTTCAGCCGCCGCTCCCCCGACGAGGTCTCGATCGACGAGATAGCGTCCGCGGCGGGCATCTCCCGCCCGCTGGTCTACCACTACTTCCCCGGCAAACTCAGCCTGTACGAGGCGGCGTTGCAGCGGGCGGCGGACGATCTGGCGGGCCGGTTCGCCGAACCGCACGAGGGTCCCCTCGGCGCCCGGCTGCTGCGCGTGATGCGCCGCTTCTTCGACTTCGTGGACGACCACGGCCCCGGTTTCTCGGCGTTGATGCGCGGTGGCCCCGCCGTCGGTTCCTCCCGGACGAACGCGCTGGTCGACTCCGTGCGGCAGGCCGCGTACGACCAGATCCTGTCGCACCTCGGCGTGGTGGAGGCGCCCGCGCGGCTGGAACTGGTCGTCCGGTCGTGGATCTCGCTCACCGAGTCGACGGCGTTGCTCTGGCTGGACGGCCGGCGGATCCCGCGGGCCGAGCTGGAGCGCCAGCTCGTGCACGACTTCGCGGCGCTGGCGGCCGTCGGCGCGGCCCACGACGAGGAGCTGGCGGCGCTGATGCGCCGGGCCCTCAAGGACGAGCGGTCCGACGGGCCGTTCAGCGATCTGGTGACCCGGCTGCTGGCGCTGGCCTCCTGAACCGCCCCGGTCAGGTGTCGAACTGCCGGTAGGACGGGTCGAGGTCCCGCACCTCGGCCGAGGCGTGCAGGGCCAGGCCCGCGGCGGGCTTGACGTACTGCCGCAGCAGCTCCAGTACGGCCTCGGCGAGCCGGGTCTTGGTCTCGTCGGTGCGGCCGGCCAGCAGTGCCAGCGTCACGTGCACCACGGCGTGGCCCTCGGCGTCCGGGCCGACCGTGGTGTCCTCGCTCCGGCGGAACCGCGTCTTGCAGGCCGGGGGCTTGGCGGCCGCGATCTCCACCACGGTGGCGTGCAGCGCCTGCGCGAACCCCGGCCGGTCGAAGTCCTGCGCCAGCTGCTCCGAGTAGTCGACGGTGATCTGCGGCATGGGTGCTCCTGTTCTCGGGCGGACAGGAGCACCCTAGTGCCGCGGCGGCCGTCAGCCGGCCCGGGTGAAGTCCCGGACGTACAGCTCCTGGGTCTGGGCGTCCTTCAGCGGCACGGCCTCCGGCTCGGCGTACGTCGGCCAGCCGGCGGGCTTGACGACGTGTCGCCGAGGTCGACGACCAGGCTGCGCTCGGCGTCGGCGGTCAGCGCGAGGGAGTAGGGGTCGGCGACCTTGTTGGTGACGGCCTGGCGGACGCTGGGCGCCCACACCGTCACGGCGTACCGGTGGGGCCCGCCCTTCCACGAGCTCGGGCCGGTGACGGACCGGACGCCGGTGGCGGGTCGCGCCGCATCCGCACGGTGGAGGCCCTGTTCTCGTATAGCTACGGCGAACGGACATGTAGCGCTGTGTGACTGCTGTGGCCGTCGTTTCCCCTCGCCTGGCGCCTCGTTGAGCTGAACGAGTGATCTCGGGCGTGGGGCGAGGAGTACGGGGTGCGGCAGGACTGGGAGCCGGAGGACCTGATCGAGGTCTGGACGCTGCTGGAAGACGACATGAAGCGGGTGCGGAACAAGTCCGGGGCGACTCGGCTCGGGTTCGCGCTGCTGCTCAAGTTTTTCGAGGCGGAGGCCCGGTTCCCCGAGTCGGCCCAGGAGGTACCGACCGCCGCGGTGGAGTACGTAGCCCAGCAGGTCAAGGTTCCCGCAGAGGCGTGGGCGGACTACGACTGGCAGAGCAAGGCGATCCAGCGACACCGGGGCGAGATCCGGGCGGCGTACGGGTTCCGGGCGAACACCGAGGAGGACCAGGACCGGCTGGCCGCGTGGTTGGCTACCGAGCTGTGTCCGGTGGAGCTGTCCCGTGACCGGCTCGCGGCAGCCGTGGTGGCACGGTGCCGTAATGACCATATCGAGCCGCTGGCGCCCGGGCAGGTGCGGCGGTTGGTGGGCAAGGCGATCAAGGACTTCGAGAAGCGGTTCTCTCGCAGCACGCTGGACCGGCTCAGTCACACGACCCGATCGCGGCTGGAAGATCTGATCGCGGGTGACGGCACCGAGCACGGCGCGGACGGCGAGGGCGCGGTGGCTGGGGGCGGGCGGTCGCACTTCACCGAGTTGAAGACGGACCCTGGCGCCCCGGGCCTGGAGAGCCTGCTTGCGGAGGTGAACAAGCTGGAGCGGGTGCGGCGGCTGGACCTGCCCGCGGACCTGTTCGCGGACGTGTCGGAGAAGCTGGTGGACGCCTGGCGGGCCCGTGCGTCGAAGGCCGGCGAACCTGGAGCGGATGAAGCCGCCGCGGCGGCTGACGCTGCTGGCCACGCTGTGCCATGTCCGGCAGACGGAGATCACCGACTCGCTGGTGGATTTGTTCATCCAGCTCGTACTGAAGATCAACACCCGCGCGGAGCGGAAGGTTGAGAAGGAGCTGGGGGCGGAGCTGAAGAAGGTCCGCGGCAAGGAGGCGATGCTGCTGCGGGTCGCGGAGGCGGCCTTGTCGGAGCCGTCCGGCACGGTGCGGCGGGTGATCTTCCCGGTGGTCGGCGGGGAGAAGACGCTCAAGGCGCTGGCGGCAGAGGCCGCGGCGAACGAGGCCCGCTACAAGGCGCGGGTGCGTACCGTGCTGCGGTCGTCGTACTCGGCGCACTGGCGGCGGATGCTCGCGCCGCTGCTGAAGGCGCTGGAGCTGAAGTGCAACAACACCGCCTACCGGCCGGTGATGGACGCGATCGACCTGCTGGGGCGGTACCTGAAGCAGCCGCTGAAGGAGGGCGCGTTCTTCGACCCGGCGGAGACGGTGCCGCTGGACGGGGTGGTCCCGGAGCAGTGGCGGGCGGCGGTCGTGGACGACAAGGGTCGTGTCGAGCGCATCCCGTACGAGCTGTGCGTGCTGGTCAGCTTGCGGGACGCGCTGCGACGGCGGGAGATCTGGGTCGTGGGCGCCAACCGGTGGCGTAATCCGGAGGACGATCTGCCCGCCGACTTCGAGGACAACCGAGACGTCCACTACGCCGCCCTGGGCCAGCCGCAGGACGCCGGCGAATTCATCACCGCTCTCCAGAGCAAGCTGCGGGCGTCGCTGGACCGCTTCGAGCAGGCCCTGGCCGAGGGCACCACGGGCGGGGTCGCGATCGTCAAGAAGCACGGCGAGCCGTGGATCAGGGTCTCTCCGCGCGGCAAGCAGGAGGAGCCTGAGTCCCTGGTGGCGATCAAGGCGGAGATCGAGCGGCGCTGGGGCACGATCGACCTGCTGGACATCTTGAAGTACGCCGAGTTCGACACGGACTTCATCGCCGAGTTCACCTCGGTCGCCACCCGCGAGAATCTGTCCAAGGACGTGCTGCGGCGCCGGCTGCTGCTGGTGCTGTTCGGGCTCGGCACCAACATGGGCATCAAGCGGGTCGCGGTGACGGGCAAGCACGGTGAGTCCGAGGCGACACTGCGCAGGGTGCGGCACCTGTTCATCAACCGGGCCAACATGCGCGCCGCGCTGGTGAAGCTGGTGAACGCCACCTTCGCTGCCCGCGACGAGATGTGGTGGGGTACCGGCACCGCGTGCGCGTCCGACAGCCGCAAGTTCGGGGCCTGGTCCTCGAACCTGATGACCGAGTGGCACCAGCGCTACCGGGGCCCCGGCGTGATGATCTACTGGCACGTCGAGCGGAAGTCGGTGTGCATCTACTCGCAACTCAAGTCCTGCTCGGCCTCCGAGGTCGCCTCGATGATCGAGGGCGTGCTGCGGCACTGCACCGACATGGAGGTGGACCGGCAGTACACCGACACCCACGGTGCGTCCATCGTCGGCTTCGCCTTCGCCCACATGCTCGACTTCAAGCTGATGCCGCGGCTGAAGAACATCGGCTCCGCCCGGCTGTACCGGCCGGCCCCCGGGGAGGACGACAACTGGCCGAACCTCGCCCCGGTGCTCTCCACCAAGACGATCAACTGGGACCTGATCCGCCAGCAGTACGACCAGATCGTGAAGTACACCACCGCTCTGCGGCTGGGCACCGCCGAGGCCGAGCAGGTCCTGCGCCGCTTCACCCGCGGCGGCCCCAAGCACCCCACCTACCAGGCGATCGAGGAACTAGGGAGGGCGGTACGTACGGCGTTCGTGTGCGACTACCTCGCCGACGTCGAGCTGCGCCAGGAGATCCACGAGGGCTTGCAGGTCGTGGAGAACTGGAACAGCGCGAACAAGGACCTCTTCTACGGCAAGGACGGCGACCTGGCAGGTGCGGACAAGGAGTCCCAGGAGGTGTCCATGCTCGCCCTTCACCTGCTCCAGTCCGCTCTCGTGCACGTCAACACGCTGCTGATGCAGCAGTCCTTGCCGACCCGAAGTGGGCCGACAAGCTCACCGACGCCGACCGGCGGGCCCTGTCCCCGCTGTTCTGGACGCACGTGAACCCCTACGGCAGGTTCGAGCTGGACATGAACAGCCGCCTGGAGCTGGACCTGGCCACCACGGCCAAGGCGGTTCCCGGCCCGCGCCACCCCGAGAGTGAGAGCGCGACGGACCCCGCGTGAGCGGGCCGGGCGGGTGTGCCGCTCCAGGGAGCGGACGGACGCCTGCCGGGACCGCGCGAGCAGTGAGGTGCGCGAATTGGGGGCGTGGGATCTTGGGGCATAGGTTGACGCCATGGTGGAGGGGGCGAACTCCGCGGCGCAGACCATGCCGCAGGAGCAGCAGACAAGGGGGCGGCATGCCGCCCGGCGGAAGAAGGACAAGGGCGGGCTGGCTCGTTCGTCGTTGTTGATGGCTATTGGCACGGTGGTGTCGCGGGCGACGGGGCTGATCCGTCAGGTGCTGCAGGCCGCGGCTCTGGGAACGGGCCTGCTGGCCAGTACGTACAACACGGCGAACACCGTGCCGACGAGCCTGTACACGCTGCTGATCGGCGGCGCGCTCAATGCTGTGCTGGTGCCGCAGCTGGTGCGGGCCCGGGCCACGGAGCCCGATGGCGGGCGGGCCTACGAGCAGCGTCTGGTCACGCTCGTGGTGTGCGTGTTGGGCGTGGGAACGGCGCTGGCGGTATGGGCGGCGCCGCAGATCGTGGGCCTGTACATGCGGGACACCCCGGACAGTCACGAGGCGTTCGAGCTGACGGTGACGTTCGCCCGGTTCCTGCTGCCGCAGATCTTCTTCTACGGCCTGTTCAGCATCTACGGGCAGGTGCTGAACGCACGTGAGAAGTTCGGCGCGATGATGTGGACCCCGGTGCTGAACAACGTCGTGCTGGTCGGCATGTTCGCCGCCTATCTGGGGCTGATGACGGTGCCTGACCGGGTGGAGGACATCACCGCCGGCCAGGTGCGGCTGCTGGGGATCGGGACGACAGCGGGCATCGCCGTCCAAGCCCTGGCGCTGATCCCGTTCGCGCGGGCGGCCGGCTTCCGGTTCCGGCCGCGGTTCGACTGGCGGGGCACCGGCCTGGGCAAGAGCGTGCACGCAGCGAAGTGGACACTGCTGTTCGTCCTGGCCAACCAGGTCGCCCTGACGGTGGTCACGAACTACGCCAACGCCGCCGACCAGGAGCTGCCGCAGGCCGGCGCGGGCTACTCGGCCTACACCTATGCGCAGACCATCTGGATGCTGCCGCAGTCGATCGTGACGGTGTCCCTGGTGACGGCGCTGCTGCCGCGCATGAGCCGGGCCGTCGCCGAGGGACGCATTCCGGATCTGCGCGCGGACCTGTCCCGGGCGCTGCGGATCAGCGGGGTGGTCATCGTGCCCGCCGCCTTCCTCTTCCTCGCCCTGGGGCCCCAGATCTCTTCGCTGCTGTTCGCCCACGGAGCAGCCGATGCCGCCTCAGCCCGCCCACTGGGCTACATGCTGCAGGCGTTCGGGCTCGGGCTCATCCCGTTCTCCGCGCAGTACCTGCTGCTGCGCGGCTTCTACGCCTTCGAGGACACCCGCACCCCGTTCTTCATGGCGGCCTGGATCGCAGGCGTGAACATCGCCCTGGCCACGGCCTGCCATCTGCTGCTGCCCGCCCGCTGGTCGGTGGTCGGCATGGCCGGGGCCTACACCCTCTCCTATGTGGCCGGTCTCGCACTCACCGCCTACCTGCTGCGCAAGAAGATGGGGGGCCGGATCGACGATGGCGGTCTGCGCCGCACCTACGTGAAGCTGCTGTGCGCCGCGGGCCCGGCTGCCGGGCTGGGCTGGGCCGCAGCGCGTGCGTGTGCTGGCCTGGGAGAGGGAACGTGGCCCACTGCTGTCGCCTTGGGTGCCGGGGCGCTCGCGACAGCCCTGGGCTACCTCCTTGTTGCCCGGTTGCTGAAGGTCAACGAGCTCCGTCGTCTGCCCGGGATGCGTTGAGTCCAGGCGAACGATGGAAGGGGGCGGGTAAGAACGCCGCCACTGGCCGCCAACATGGGTGTTACGTCCGGCGACGTGCGGCGGGGTCGCGCTCGGCGACGTGTCGGGCGACTGCGTCGACGCCGGGGCGGGCGTATCGCTCCAGGGAGCGGACGGAGGCGTGGCGGGAGCGGGCCAGCAGCATCGGGGTGGACGTACCGTCCTCGGCGTCGTGTGTGAGGGCACTGTGGCGGAGCCGGTGGAGCGTCCAGCCGTCCAGTTCCTCGATGTCCTCGGGCGAGGCGAGCGGGTTGGCCAGCAGGCGGGTGTTCTCCTCGAAGATCTCTTCGGCCCGGCGGTAGGAGAGCCGGGCCCGGCCGGTCTCCGGGCACACGTCGAGCGTCGGTGTCCCGGCCGGGGCCTTGCGGTCGGTGAGGAACAGCGGGCCGCGCGTACGGCGGGCGATGAGGCGGGGCATACGGCGGGCGATGAGGCGGGGCAGCAGTTGGGCGGTGCCGGACTGCCAGTGGATCCACTCGGTCGCCCCGCCCTTGGCGGTGATCTTCCCGCGCTTGTCCTGCGGGTAGAGGTCCTCCACGTTCAGGCACAGCACCTCGTCGGCGCGGGCCGCGGACTCGTAAAGCATCTTCCAGAACGTCTTCTCCCGTAGGGCGACGTCCAGGCGCCACAGGGCGGCGATCTGGTTCTCGGCCAGGGACTTGGTGCGGTCGGGCGGTGCCGGCCTCCGCTCGATGCCGATCGTCGGGTCGCAGGTGATCCAGCCCTGGCGCTGCCACCAGCCGATCGCCTTGCGTGCGATGGACAGTTCGCGGTTGACGGTGTCGGCGTCCATCTCGTCCGCCCGCGCCGCCGCCAGTTCGGCCAGCACTTCCGGCAGCGCCGGGTCGTCGATCGAAGTGATGGGGAAGACGGGCGGCTTCGCGCCTCGGCGGGCCGGGCCGGTCGGCGCCGCCTCGCCTGCGAGCATCCACCCCCATGTCGTCAGCGAGATCCGGTAGATCCGTGCGGAGGACTTCGCGATGCCCGCGCCGGTGAGGTACCGCTCGACCGCCGCGGTGTACGACGAGGGCGGGGCGGACAGCGGCACGACCCGGGCGCGTGGCAGTCGGAGCGCGCCCCCGCCTGGGAGTTCGGTCACCGGTTCGATCGCCACGCTTGCTCCGCCCTTCCGATATTGCCGCAGTAAATGCGTACACCTCGCCTACGGTGGCCGGAGAGCCCGCCGCAGGTCGCGATGATCACGGTAGGGGCTCCGTCGCAGTAAATCCGGCATTTACTGCGACACCACCCTGGCGGGCCGTGAGCGGCCGGTAGTTCGATAAACCGACAGGGAAGCGGGATGGCCGCTACCGCCAACGGCTGTACCACCGTCCCTCACGCCGGCCAGGCCCCGAGCATCACGTAGCGCTACATGTCCGTTCGCCGTAGCTATGCGAGAACAGGGCCTTTTCAGCCGGGGCACCAGGGTGAAACGGCGGGTGTGGTAGGCGGAGGCGACCGCGCCGCCGCGCGAGCGGCAGGGCGAGCCGGGCTGGGCGTCGCACTTCGGACAGGCGTGCTGTTCGACGTCTTCGGCGTCCGACCGATCGGTTGGGCAGGGCTGCTGAGGGACCGTCATGGGTCTGGATTTTCGCACAATGCAAGTCTCAGAAGGGGGCCCATCCCGCTTTTGAGTAAGAACGGGTTCTGAGAACGGATTCGGGATCGGCGAGGGTCCTGTGGCCCGTTCTCGATCTTGCTCGCGCAAAGGAACGTTCGTGAGAACAGCGGAGATCTGCGGACCGTTGTCTGCCGGGCCGGTCTTACTGGAGTTCGCTGAAGCGTTCGGTTGCTCGGGTGCGCCCGGCGATGATGATGGTGTCGTCTGCTTCCACGACAGTTTCGGGAGTGGCGTAGGTGAAGTCTTCGCCGGGGCGTTTGATGGCGACGACGGTGATGCCGTAACGGGTGCGGACGGCGCTGTTGGACAGGGGAAGGCCGATGATGTCGGCCGGCGGGTTGGTCTTGACCATGGCGAAGTCGTCCTCGAACTCGATGTAGTCGAGCATCCGGCCCCGTACCAGGTGGGCGACCCGCTGCCCCATGTCGTGCTCGGGGTAGACGACGTGGTGGGCACCGAGCTGGGTGAGGATGCGGCCGTGGGCCTCGCTGGTCGCCTTGGCCCAGACGTCGTCGATGCCGAAGGAGATCAGCAGCGAGGCGGTGAGGATGCTGGCCTCCAGGTCGGTGCCGATGGCGACGACGGCCCGCTCGAACTCGTGGACACCCAGCTGGCGCAGGGCGTCCTCCTTGGTGGAGTCGGCCCGCACGACATGGGTGAGGGACCCGGAAAGGGCCTGGACGACTTCGGCGTTCTCATCGATGCCGAGGACTTCGGTGTCCTCGTCGACGAGTTCCAGGGCCAGGGCACGGCCGAAGCGGCCCAGGCCGATCACGACCACGGAGCCCTCCGGGCCGCTGCGCCGCTTCCTGGGGCTGGGTTTCCTAGCCAATGACGGGTCGCTCCTCAGGAAGGTCGTACAGGCGGACGCGGCTGCGCAGGGCGAGCGCGGAGGCGACGGTGATGGGGCCGAGCCGGCCGATGAACATCAGCACGACCAGCAGCAGCTGCAAGCCCGGGTGCAGGCCGGCGGTGATCCCGGTGGACAGACCGACGGTGGCGAAGGCGGAGGTGGTCTCGAACAGCGACTGGTCCAGGCTGTGGTCGGTGAAGACCACGAAGGCCAGGGTGGAGACGGCGACGGCGGCCACGGACAGCAGTACGACGGTCAGTGCCTGGCGCTGTAGGTCACCGTGCAGGCGGCGGTGGAAGATGTTGACCGCTCCCTCGCCACGGATTTCGGCGTATATGACAAAGAACAGCACGGCGAAGGTGGTGACCTTGATACCTCCCGCGGTGCCGGCGCTGGCCCCGCCGACGAACATCAGCACATCCGTGCCCAGCCAGCTCGCAGGATTCATCTGAGAGGTGTCGATGCTGTTGAACCCGGCGGTGCGCGGCATCACGCCCTGGAAGAACCCGGCCAGCAGCTTCCCGGGGGCGTCCATGGGGCCCAGGGTGGCCGGGTTGGACCATTCGATCGCGGTGATGAAGGCGCTGCCGCCGACCAGGAAGATCCCGGAGGCCCACAGCACGATCTTGGTGTGCAGGGACCAGGACCACGGCCGGTGCCAGCGGCGGCGCAGCTCGAACAGGACCGGGAAGCCCAGTCCGCCGGCGATGACCGCCAGCGCGATGGGCAAGCAGACCCAGGGGTCGGTCGCGAAGCCCATCAGGTTGTCGGAGTAGAGCGCGAATCCGGCGTTGTTGAATGCCGATACGGCGTGGAAGACGCCCAGCCACACCGACCGCGGCCACGGCTCGTCATAGGCGGTGGCGAACCGCAGGGCCAGCACCAGGGCGGTGACCGCCTCCAGCAGCAGGCTGACCTTGACCACACCGGTCACGACCGAGCGGACGTCGCCCAGCCCCAGGGTCTTGGTCTCCGCGGCGGCCGTCAGACGCGCTTTGAGGCCGATACGGTGGGAGACCAGCAGGACCAGCAGGGAGGCGAAGGTCATGATGCCGAAGCCGCCCACCTGGATGAGCGCCAGGATCACCGCCTGCCCGAAACCGCTCCAGTAGGCGGGGGTGTCCACCACGATCAGACCGGTCACACATACCGCGGACGTGGCGGTGAACAACGCGTCCACCGCGCCCGCACCGCCCGGCCCCGCTTTGGCGACCGGCAGCATCAGCAGACCGGTTCCGGCCGCGACAGCCGTGGCGAAGCCGGCCACGACCACCTGCGCCGGATGCCGAAGCCGCGGCCACCGACGCGTCACCACCACAAGCCCTCCGCTGCGCGGACAGGCACCACGATCGTTCGCACTGGAAGACGATAGACAACATCCACACCGTTCCCGGCACCGGGCTCTGCCGTGTGTCCTTTGTCGCCTCTAGGCTTGCGCCATGCGCCTACGGAACAGCACTCAACCGCGTCTTCCTCACTGGTCCGTACCGGGCTTCCAGGCAAGCGGGTGAAAGACTCCGGGCTGGGCCGTGCCCGGGACATGCGGCGCATCGAGCACGGCCTGTTCCTGGCCGCTGGGGTTCTGGTCATCGCCGGTGCCCTCAGTGACTCGTTGTGGGTCCTGGGTGTCGGGGCGTGGGCCCTGATCGCCGCCGGCCTGATCGAGATGATCTATCGGCCGTGAGAATCGCCGCTGGTCGGCGCACGCGGCGCCTGCCCCTGAGCCATTGCTCAAAGGCAGGTGACCGGGGCTGAGTGCCCCGTGCCGGGCGGGTCAGAGGCGTTGTCTTTCGGTCTGCCAGCGCTCCACCAGGGCGGGCAGCTCACGGAACATGAAGCCGTAGAAGTCGCGCATCTCCGTCAGGCGCCGCGCGGCGGGAGTGTCGGCGTCGGCGGCGGCGATGCCCTGGTCTGCGGCCTCAAACATGGCTTGCACCACGCTGTTCTGCGCCGACATTAGGGTGGCCCAGGCTCCTTCGCGGAGCCGGTAGTGCTCGCGACGGCTGCCGGGAGCCGGCACCCTCTCGATCAGTCCGACGGTGGACAGCATCTTAACGGCCCCCGAGACCGACCCGGAGCTGATACCCAGCCCCTCAGCCAGTTCGGGAGCGGTGACACTGTCGGTGTCGGCGAACAGCAGAGCCGCAAGCACCCGGGCGGTCGCCTTCTGCAGGCCCCCCTGGCTCAGCGTCAGGGCCATCTGCTCGGCGGCTTCGGTGGTGTATGCCAAGGCCATCCCTCTCATGCTCGATCCACAACGATCCTACACTCCTCAGAGTCTTCAAAGTTCTCTGAAACCTTTGATAGTTTTGGGTCATGAACACGGTGATCGAGCTGTCCGAGCTCACCAAGAACTACGGATCCCGACGAGGACTCACCGAACTGTCCCTGCAGGTGAACGCCGGCGAGGTGCTTGGCTACCTGGGGCCCAACGGGGCCGGCAAGTCCACCACCATCCGGCTGATGCTGGGCTTCATCCGTCCCACCTCGGGCGTTCTGCGGGTACTGGGAGTGGACCCGCGCGCCGACGCGGACGACGTGCATCGCCGGATCGGCTACCTGGCCGGCGACTTCCTGGTCGACAGCCGTCAGCGAGCGGGAGAGTGCCTGGCCTTCCTGGGCAACCTCCGCGGCGGCGTACCGGCGCAACGGATCGGCGAGCTGGCCGACCGGCTGGAGCTTGACCTGTCCGCCCGGATCAAGAGCCTGTCCAAAGGCAACCGGCAGAAAGTCGGCCTGGTCCAGGCATTCATGCATCGCCCCGAGCTGCTGATCCTGGACGAACCTACCTCCGGGCTGGACCCCCTGATGCAGCAAACGTTCCTGGAGATGGTCACCGAGGCCCGGGATCATGGCCAGACGGTGTTCATGTCCAGCCACATCATGAACGAGGTCGAATCGGTCGCCGACCGCGTGGCCATCATCCGCGACGGCCGCCTGATCGCCACCGATACCGTCGCCGGACTGCGCGCCCGATCACTCCTGCGAGTGCAGATCGAGTTCGCCGCCCCGGTCGCCCCCGAGGAATTCGCCGCCCTGCCCGGCATCACCGACCTCACCCTGACCAGCACCGCGCAAGGCGCCCTGCTCACCTGCCGCCTGGACGGCAGCCCCGACGCGCTGGTCAAGGCCGCCGCCCGGCACACCATCAACGCGCTGCGCGCCGACAACCAGGACCTGGAAGAGCTGTTCCACGCCTACTACACCGGCGAACACTCTGCCCAGGACGCGGAGACAAACCCCATCGCCTGACCCCCTCCCGCTGCGCTCGACAGGATGTGACATGACAACCGATGCCGTCTCCCTCCCCACCCTGCCCGGAACCTCCGGCCCCTCCCGCGCCTTCAGCCGCTCGGTATACGCCAAGACCCTGTTCGACAACCGGCGCGTCCTGGCCGTCTGGGCGCTGGCCACCGGCCTGCTGGCGATGGCCTATGCCGGCTTCTACCCGCAGCTGACAGCGAATGCCGCCGACAGCGTGCCCGAGGCGATGCGCGGGTTCGGCTTCGACGACCTGACCTCGGCCGCCGGCTACCTGCAAGGCGCGGTGTTCGGGCTGCTGGTGCCGCTGCTGGCCACCTTCTACGGAGCCGCCACAGGCGCCCGGATGATCTCGGCCGATGAGGAGTCGGGCTACCTGGACCTGCTGCTGGCCCACCCGATCAGCCGTACACAGCTCCTCCTGCACCGCATCGCTGCGCTGGCGACGGGGGCAGTGCTGATCGCCACCGCGGTACTGGGCGCCATGCTGACTGTCCGCACCAGCGCGAAACTGGACTCGGTCCCCGTGGCAGGCTTCACGGCGCAAGCCGTCAACCTGGCACTGCTGGCACTGGTCTTCGGAGCGCTCGCCACAGCAATCGGAGCGGCTACCGGCAAGGGCCGGGCCACCGTATTCGGCGTCACCGCCGGAGCGGGCGTGTTGGCATACGCGCTCCATGGCTTCGCACCTCAGACCGGCGCCGACTGGCTGCGTCATCTCACACCGTTCCACTACTACATCGGCGGCGAACCGCTGAGGAACGGCTTCCAACTCGCTGACGTAGGCGTCCTGACCGCCACCACCGCCGTGCTCGTCGCACTGGGAGCATGGCGATTCAGCCGCCGCGACATCGGCCGCTGAAGGGAAACCGTCTCCACAGCCATCCCTGAAGTCACCGACCTCTCAGCAGGCACCGACGCCAGGCTTGCCACAGCCTTCAGGACAACGTCACGGCGTGCCGCCCACCCTCCCAGACGCGGTGCGGGGGCCAATGACAGTGGTCGCCTCGGTGGCGACGAGGTCGAGGTGAGAGTTCATGTCCAGCTCGAACCGACCGTAGGGGTTCACGTGGGTCCAGAACAGCGGTGACAGTGCCCGCCGGTCGGCGTCGGTGAGCCTGATCTGCCACTTCTCCTCGCTCAGGATGTCCTGGAGCAGCAGGGTGTTGACGTGCACCAATGCGGACTGGAGCAGGTGCAGGGCGAGCATGGAGACCTCCTGGGACTCCTTGTCGGAGCCGGTCAGGTCGCCGTCCTTGCCGTAGAACAGGTCGTGGTTGGCGCTGTTCCAGTTCTCCACGACTTGGAGCCCGTCGTTGATCTCGCGCCGCAGCTCTGCGTCGGCGAGGTAGTCGCAGATAAACGCCGTACGTACCGCCCGCCCGAGTTCCTCGATCGCCCGGTAGGTGGGGTGCTTGGGCCCGCCGCGGGTGAAGCGGCGCAGGACCTGCTCGGCCTCGGAGGTGCCCAGGCGCAGGGCGGTGGTGTACTTCACGATCTGGTCGTACTGCTGGCGGATCAGGTCCCAGTCGATCGTCTTGGTCGACAGGACCGGCGCCAGGTGCGGCCACTTCTCGTCCTCCCCGGCCGCCGGCCGGTACAGGCGGGCCGAGCCGACGTTCTTTAGCCGGGGCAGCAGGTTGAAGCCGAGCATGTGGGCGAAGGCGAACCCGACGATGGAGGCGCCGTGCGTGTCGGTGTACTGCCGGTCGATCTCCACGTCCGTGCAGTGCCGCAGCACTCCCTCGATCATCGCGGCGACCTCGGAGGCCGAGCAGGACTTGAGCTGGCTGTAGACGCACAGCGACTTCTTCTCGACGTGCCAGTAGATCATCACGCCGGGCCCGCGGTAGCGCTGGTGCCACTCGGTCATGAAGTTCGAGCTCCAGGAGCCGAACTTTTTGGAGTCGCTCGCGCAGGCGGTGCCCTCGCCCCACCACGCCTGATCGCGGGCGGCGAAGGTGGCGTTGACCAGCCGCACCAGCGCCGCGCGCATGTTGGTCCGGTTGACGAACAGGTGCCGCACCCGACGCAGGACGGCCTCGCTCTCGCCGTGCTTGCCGGTGACCGCGACCCGCTTGATGCCCATGTTCGTGCCCAGCGCGAACAGCACCAGCAGCAGCCGGCGCCGCAGCACCGCCTTCGGGACCGCCTCGCGCGTGGCGACCGAGGTGAACTCGCCGGTGAAGCCGGTGGCGAACTCGGCCTCCTTGAGGATGTCGATCAGGTCGATGGTGCCCCAGCGGCGTTCGATCTCCGCCTTCAGCGCGACGAGGTTCTCCGGCTCCTCCTGCTTGCCCAGCGGCGAGACCTTGATCCACGGCTCGCCGTGTCTCTTGACGATGTCCACCCCGCCCGTAGTGCCCAGCTCCAGCGCCGTGTCGAAGCGGGTCAGGGCCTCGCGCAGCCTCTTCTGAAGGGCCTCGATGAACTTCTCCGGGTCCTGCGGTTGGCGGATCGCGTCGTAGTGCACATCGCGGTTGTCCTCGAAGTCCGGCGGCAGATCGTCCTCCGGGTTCTGCCACCGGTTCGCTCCCGGCACCCAGATCTCCCGCCGCCGCAGCGCGTCCCGCAGCGCCACGAGCACGCACAGCTCGTACGGGATGCGCTTGACCCGGCCGCGCTCATCCACCACCGCCTTGCGCCACTCCTCGCGCACCACCCCCGCCAGCGGGTCTTCTCCGCCTCGTCGAAGAACGCCCCCTCCTTCGCGATGGGCTGGTCCAGATACCGCTTGAGCAGGTCGATCGCGTCCATCACCGGCCGGTAGGCCGTGTTGTTGCACTTCAGCTCCAGCGCGTTCAGCAGCGGCGAGAGCATCCGCCGCCAGTGGTTCGAGTACGACGAACGCAGCACCGTACGCACCCGGGCCCGGTAGCGTGCCTCGTTCGCCGCGGCCTCCGCCGCCAGCGCCTTCAGCGTGGACTCCCCGGCCACCGGATAGATCACCTTGCGGACCGTGCCGCCCGGCTCCGCGACCGCCGCCTCCGCCAGCCGCAGCAGGATGCCCTCCTTGCCACGGACCCGCTTGAGCTCCTTGGTGAACTCGCCCTCGACCTTCTTCTCCGTCCGCGTGTTGATCTTCTGAACGAGCTGGATGAACACCTCCACCAGCGAGTCGGTGATCTCCGTCTCCCGCACATGGCACAGCGTCGACAGCAGCGTGTACCGCACCGGCCCGGCCGCCGCCCGCAGGTCCGAGGGGTACTCCTTCGCCGCCCGCGCCCGCCAGGCCGCCACCAGCTTCCCCGACACGTCCCCGAACAGCTCCGGCGGAAGCTGAAGCCCGCGCACCCGCTGGAGCTTGTTCACCTCCGCCAGCAGGCTGTCCAGCCCCAACGCGCCCGGGTCCGCCTTCAACTCGGTGAAGAACGTGCCCCCACCGCCCGCGCTCTCCTCGTCCGTGCCGGCGTCCTCGGCGATCAGGTCGTCCAGCCGGGACCGGGTCGCCGCCGACAACCGGCCCACCGTGGCCGCGCAGAACCGTTCCTCGAAGGTGCTGACCGCCTTGCCCACCAGCCGGGCGACCTGCCCTGGGGCCGGCGGCTCCAGCCGGTCCTTGCGGCAGCGGGCCACCACCGCCTCCGCGAGCCGGTCCCGGTTCAGCTCCACCCCGCACAGCTCGACCGCCAGCCACTCGGCGAGCTGGGCCTGGTCCTCCTCGGTGCACTCACGGAAACCGAACGCGCCTCGGATCTCCATCCGGTGCCGCTTGATCGCCCGCCCCGACCAGTCATACGCGGCCCACTCCTCCGCCGCCACCCTCACCTGCTGAGCGACGTACGACACCGCTGGCGCCGGGATCTCCCCGGCGTGCTCCGGGAACCGGGCCTCCACCTCGAAGAACTTCAGCAACAGCGCGAAACCCAACCGGTTCGCCCCCGACTTGTTCCGCAGCCGCTCCTGATCCTCCTCCAGCAGCGTCCAGACCTCGATCAGGTCCTCCGGCTCCCACTCCTGCCGCACCCCGGGCTCCTTCCGGTCGTCTCGACCGGACCAACCTCGCCGAGCACAACCCCCGATGACCCCAGAAGATCAAAAACGCTGACAAGTACACCCCAGATCCGCTACAGAGAGCTACTTGTCACTTCGCCGTAGCTTCGGGAGAACAGAGCCGTGGAGGCGTCGAGCTCCAGGGTCACGTTCTGCGCGGTGGGCGCCCAGACGGAGAGCGTCGGGCGGCCGTGGTGGAACGGCGGCCCGAGGCCGGCCTTCGTCCCGTCGTGCGGATCGTCCAGGACGCCCGCGATCTGCACGCCGGTCGCCGCGAGGACCGCGCCGTGCGCCGTGCGCCGGGCGGCCCCTGCCCCGCGGCACGGCTCCGGCGCCGGGCGCCGGGCGCCGGGCGCGACCGTATCGCCGCCGAAAGGTACAGCAAGAGGGGTGAAACACATAGCAAGAAGTTTTCAGAGGTCTGGGCGACGGCCCGAGCAGCAGCCCGAACGACGGCCCGAGGGATGCTAATCAAGTTTGACTAGTCAGGGAACGGCGGTGTACGTTCCTCGCCGCGGTCGCTGGACGGACCGTCACCCCGCGGCGAAGGAGTTCCGTATGACCCTGCTGCCCGACACGGGCTACACCCCCACCGCCGACGACCGCACGAGCCTGGACGCCTGGTTCGCGGAGTACGACGCGGCGAGCGGCCGGCGCGACGTGGAGCGCATGGCGGACCTGGCGGTGTTCCCGCTCAACCTCGTGAGCGACGACTCCGCGGGCGCCGGCCGGTCGGCGCAGTGGGACCGGGAGCAGTTCGTCGCCACCATGACCCGGGTGATGGGCGAGGGGGACCAGGACATCGCCTTCGAGTCCACCCGGACCCCGGTGTTCCTGTCCGCCTCGATGGCCGTGGTCTTCACGGACTCGACCATGACCGTGGACGGCCGCCGGGAGCGGCTGCGGTACGCCGACGTCCTGCTCCGGCGGGACGGGAGGTGGGCGTTCCAGACCATGGTGCAGGGCGGCTGGGGAGACGGCCTGTAGCGCCGGCCGCCGGGAACGGTCCCGCGCGTGAGTACCCGCACTCGGCGGGCGGGCCGGGCGGCCCGCGACACGGCGCGGCGAGGGGCGGCCGCCGTCCGGCCGCCCCTCGCCGCGCCTCGTGCCGTCCCGCCGGTCAGCAGCTCGGCCTGCCCGCGTGGATCGCCAGCGCGGTGTGGCCGCCCAGGGTCGCGGTGAACTGGCCGGAGCCGTTCACCGTCACCGTGGTGTTGTTCTGGACGTTGCAGTACGTCCCCGCCGGCAGCGAGGTCTGGTAGGTGCGGGTCAGCGAACCGGCCTCGTGGTTGATCGCCACGTAGCCCCTGCCGCCCCGGCCGAAGGCGATCGCGTCGCCGCCGTTGTCCCACCAGTCGGTCACCGCCGCGCCCCGCGTGGCGTTGCGGAAGGCGACCATGCGCTGGATCTCCGGCCAGGCGTGCTGGCACTTCCAGCCGTCCTGCCAGCAGGCGTCGACCCGGCCGCCGTTGGGCGGGCCGGCGTCGCGGTCGGAGAACTCGTAGCCCGAGTTGATGTCGGGCGCGCCGTAGGGCCAGGCCAGCATGAAGACGTTCGCCAGGGTGTAGGTGGCGCCGTCCTTGTAGCTCAGGGTGGAGCCGTTGCGCTCGGTGTCGTGGTTGTCGACGAAGACACCGGCGACGCCGCTGCTCAGGTAGCCCCAGCCCGCGCCGTGGTTCTTGAGGTGGGCGAGGTTCTCGTTGGTGAACACGCGCTTGAGGTCGTAGGCGTAGCGGAACTCCTGGACGTCCCCGTGGCCGGTGTACTCCGCCGGCTGGACCGCCTCTCCGCTGCCGTGGATGACCTCCTGCTTCCAGTAGACGGACGGATCGCTCAGGCGGGACTTGATGTCCGCCAGGTCGGCCGACGGGATGTGCTTGGCCGCGTCGACGCGGAAGCCGTCGACGCCGAGGGAGAGCAGGTCGTTCAGGTGCTGCGCGACGGCCGAGCGGACGTAGTCCTCACCGGTGTCCAGGTCGGCGAGGCCGACCAGTTCGCAGTTCTGGACGTTCGCCCGGTCCTGGTAATTGCTGATGTGCGCCGTGCAGTCGTCGAAGTCGTACGACGAGTACAGCCCGGGGTAGGTGTACTTGCCGTACGACGAGCCGCCGGTGCCGGTGCCGCCGCCGGCCGACATGTGGTTGACGACGGCGTCGACGACGACCTTCACTCCGGCCGCGTGACAGGTGTTGACCATGTTCTGGAAGGCGGTGCGGTCGCCCAGGCGGCCGGCGATCTTGTAGCTGACCGGCTGGTACGAGGTCCACCACTGGGCGCCCGGTATGTGCTCGGCGGGCGGGGAGACCTGCACGTAGCCGTAGCCGGCGGGGCCGAGGGCGGTCGTGCACTCGCGGGCGACCGAGGCGAAGTTCCACTCGAACAGGACGGCGGTGACGTCCTTGGTGCCGGGCGGCGAGGCCTGCACTTCGGTCGGGTGCATGACAAATCCGGCGACAGTGGCGGCGGCTGCGAGGGCGGCCGCCCAGGGGAGGGTACTGCGAGCCATGGGGGGGTTCCTTCACCGTTGAAGGTCCTTGCTGGAAACTTTCCACCACCTTGCGGTGACGGAGATGGTAGAGGCCCGCCGCCCGAAAGGGCAGCGGGCCGGACCGAGGTGTGTGCACGATCTTGCGAGAGGGCGGTCAGGCGGCCTCCGGAGACGGCTCCCGGGTGCGGCCCTCGACGGCGGTCGTCAGGAAGCCGTCGTCCACCACACCGTGGTGTCGGCCGGCACCTTCGCCTCGCCGTCCGCCTCGCTCACCTCACCGCTGGCGAGCAGCAGACGGCCGTGGGCCGGGATCGTCACCGACTCCCCGCCGGTGTTCGCCACGCACACGAACTCCCCGCGCCGGAAGGCCAGCACGCCCTCGGGCGCCTTGAGCCACTCCACCGCGTCGCCCGCGCCGAGGTCGGGCTGCGCGCGCCGCGCGGCGAGCGCGGCCCGGTACAGCTCCAGCGTCGAACCGGCCACCCCCTGCTGCGCCGCCACGCTCAGCTCGCCCCACGCCGGCGGCTGCGGCAGCCAGCTGCCCCCGCTGCCGAAGCCGTACGACGACCCGGTGCGGGTCCACGGGATCGGCACCCGGCAGCCGTCGCGAAAGCCGTCCTGGCCCGCGCCACGGAAGTACGCCGGGTCCTGGCGCACCTCGTCCGGCAGGTCGACGACGTCCGGCAGGCCCAGCTCCTCGCCCTGGTAGAGGTAGGCCGAGCCGGGCAGCGCCAGCATCAGCAGCGTGGCCGCGCGGGCCCGCCGCAGGCCCAGCTCGCGGTCGCCGGCCTCGCGGATCTGCGTGCCCAGACCGGGCGGGTTGGCGAACCGGGTGGCGTGCCGGGTGACGTCGTGGTTGGACAGCACCCAGGTGGCGGGGGCGCCGACCGGGCGCATGGCGTCCAGGGTGCGGTCGATGACCGCGCGCAGCTCCTCGGCGTCCCAGTGGGTGCTCAGGTACTGGAAGTTGAACGCCTGGTGCAGCTCGTCCGGGCGGACGTAGTTCGCGGTGCGCTCGACGGTCGGCGTCCAGGCCTCGGCGACGAAGATCCGCTCGCCCGAGTACTCGTCGAGGATCAGCCGCCACTGCCGGTAGATCTCGTGCACGCCGTCCTGGTCGAAGAACGGCATGACGTCGTTGCCCAGCAGTTTCAGCTGCTCGTGGGAGCCGAGGTCCGGCAGGCCCTCGGCCTTCACCATGCCGTGCGCCACGTCGATGCGGAAACCGTCGACGCCCATGTCGAGCCAGAAGCGCAGGATCGAGCGGAACTCGTCGCCGACCGCCGGGTGCTCCCAGTTGAAGTCGGGCTGCTCGGGCGCGAACAGGTGCAGGTACCACTCGCCGGGGGTGCCGTCCGGTTCGGTCACCCGCGTCCACGCGGGCCCGCCGAAGATGGACTCCCAGTCGTTGGGCGGCAGTGCGCCGTGCTTCCCCTTGCCGGGGCGGAAGTGGTAGCGCTCCCGCAGCGGGGAGCCGGGGCCCTCGGCGAGGGCGCGCTTGAACCACTCGTGCTGGTCCGAGGAGTGGTTGGGCACCAGGTCGACGATGATCCGCAGGCCCAGCCCGTGCGCGTCGCGGATCAGCGCGTCGGCGTCCAGGAGGTTGCCGAACATGGGGTCGACGGCCCGGTAGTCGGCGACGTCGTAGCCGGCGTCGGCCTGCGGGGAGGCGTAGAAGGGGCTGAGCCACACGGCGTCCACCCCGAGGTCGCGCAGGTACGGGAGGCGGGAGCGTACGCCTTCCAGGTCGCCCATGCCGTCGCCGTTGCTGTCGGCGAAGCTGCGCGGATAGACCTGGTAGATCACCGCGTCGCGCCACCAGTCGCGGCGCTTGGTGACGGTGGCGACGGCGGAGTTCGGTGCCGGGTCGGCAGTGTGCTGGCTCATGGCGTCCTTGATGGGTAACCGGTGGGGCCGAGTAGAGGTCGTGCAGGCGTGGGGGCGGCGCGGGGGCGTGCGGGCGGGGTACGAGGCGGCCGCGGTGGCAGCGGGGCCGGACGGGCACCGCGGCCGCCACCCGCGCGGACAGGGCGCGGGGGTCTTCCCGGGGCGGCGTCAGCCCTTGGTGCCGCCCGCGGTGAGTCCGGTCACCAGGTTCTTCTGTACGAGGTAGAAGAACGCGGAGACCGGTATCGCGATGAGTACCGCGGCCGCGGCCATCAGATTGCGCTGGGCGTCGTGCTCGCTGACGAAGGTCTGCAGACCGACCGCGAACGTGTACTTCCCGTCGTCCAGCAGGAACGTGGTGGCGAAGGCGACCTCGCCGAAGGCGGTGATGAAGCTGTAGAACGCGGCCACCGCCAGGCCCGGCTGGGCCAGCGGCAGGATCAGCCGCACGAAGGTGCCGAACGGGGAGAGCCCGTCGACCCGGCCGGCCTCGTCGATCTCGAAGGGGATGGTGTCGAAGTACCCCTTGAGCAGCCAGGCGCAGTACGGCACGGCCGTCGAGCAGTAGACCAGGATCAGACCGAGGTAGGTGTCGATGAGCCGGAGCTCCGACAGGATCTGGTACATCGGCACGATCAGCACGGCGATCGGGAACATCTGGGTGACCAGCAGCACCCACATGAACGTGCGGTAGCCGGGGAAGCGCATCCGGGACACCGCGTAGCCGGTGGTGGCGGCGATGAGCACGCCGATCACCGTGGTGCCCAGGGAGACGACCAGCGAGCTCTTGAGCCACTCGAAGAAGTTCGTCTCCGACAGCACGAACGCGTAGTTGTCGAACGTCATCTTCCCCCAGATGCGTCCGGGGTGCAGGTAGTCGTCCTTGTCCGGGCCCAGGGAGAGAAAGACCAGCCAGGCGATCGGGATCAGGGCGATCAGGCTGGCGACGGTCAGGGCGCCGTGCGCGGCGAGGGTCCCGGCGAGGCCGCGCTCGCCGCGCCGGCGCACCGTGCGCGGCGCTGCGGGGCCGGCGGCCCGGTCCGCGGCGGCGGACTGCTGAACGGTCGTGGTGCTCATGGGAACTCCTGCCTCAGATCGCGGGCCGCTGCTCATCGCGGTTCAGCCAGCGGCGGTGGACGGAGGTGAAGACGATCAGGACGGCCAGCAGCAGCATGCCGTAGGCGGCGGACTGCGCGAAGTCGCGCGGCTGCTGTCCGAAGCCGAGGTAGTACGCCCAGGTGACGAGGATCTGGGCATCCGGCGCAGTGGAGCCGAACAGCAGGAAGATCACCGCGAACTGGTTGAAGGTCCAGATCACCCCGAGCAGCACGACGGTGGCGCTGACCGACCGCAGACCGGGCAGGGTGACGTACCGGAAGCGCTGCCAGGCGTTCGCGCCGTCCATCTCCGCGGCCTCGTAGAGGGTGGAGTCGATGGACTGCAGGCCGCCGAGCAGCGAGACCATCATGAACGGCACACCGCACCAGGTGTTCACCATGATCGCGGCGAACCGCTGCCAGAAGGTGTCCTCCAGCCACAGCGGGGCCGGCAGGTGCAGGCTTTCCAGGGCGGTGTTGACGACGCCGCCGTCGGCGAGCAGGAAACGCCAGCCGAAGACGGTGACGAAGGTGGGCGCGGCCCACGGCAGGACCATGATCAGCCGGTAGACGGTGCGGCCGCGCAGCTTCTGGTCGAGCAGCAGGGCGAGGCCGAGCCCGATGGAGAAGTGCAGGCCGACACAGGCGGCCGTCCACACGATCGTCCAGATGAAGTGCGACCAGAACCGGTCGTAGGCGGTCTCACCCCACAGGATGTCGGCGTAGTTGTCGAAGCCGATGAACCGGTAGGTGGCCTCGATCTCGTTGACGCCGATCGTGCGTGCCGTGTTGAGGCTGTTGGCGTCCGTGAGCGTCAGGTGGAAACCGTACGCCAGCGGATACAGCACGAGGACGCCGAGCACGACGATCACGGGGGCGATCATCGCGTAGGCGTACCAGTGCTTCTGGTAGCTGCGCCTCAGGCGCTGGACGGCGACCGTCATGGTTCGACAACCTTCGTGTGGTCTGCGGATCAAGGGGCACGGCGCACAGGCCGGTGGCCGCCGGGTCCGTCCCCCCTCGCGGGCGGACCCGCGGCCACGCGGTGGTCACTTGCCGAAGTCCGGCACCAGCTTGGCGATCGCGGTCTCGGCGGTGCTCAGGCCCTCGTCCAGGGACACCCTGCCGCCGGCGATCTTGGGCAGCTCGTCGTCGAGCGGGCCCCACAGCGAGCTGTACTCGGGCAGCGCGGGCCGCGGCCGGGCGGCGGCGAGGACTCCCTGGTACCCGGCGATGCCCGGGTCGGCCTTCACCTGGGCGGTGTACGCGTCGTCGCGGGTGGGCAGCGTGCTGTTCTTCAGGGCGATGGTCTCCTGGGACTTCGCCGAGGTCATGAAGTTGACGAACGTCAGCGCGGCCTTCTGGCGGGCCTCGTCGGAACCGGCGTACACGGAGAGGTTGTGGCCGCCGGTCGGGGCACCCGCCGTGCCGGTGGAGCCGGCCGGGACGGTGGCGATGCCCAGGTTCTGCCTGTCCTCGAACGCGGAGCCCTGGTAGAAGTTGGTGATCTCCCAGGGGCCCTGGATGATCGCGGCGACCCTGCCGTTGACGAACGCGTCCTGGATGTGTGCGTAGGCGTCCGCGGTGGTGTCGGCCTTGTGCAGGCCCTTGCCCTCGAACAGGCTCAGCCAGGTGCCGTAGGCCTTCTTGGCGGCGGGCGAGGCGACCGTGATCTTCTTGGCGTCGGCGTCGACGGTGTCGGCGCCCTCGCCGTGGAGGAAGGACTGGGCGTAGTAGGCCTGGGTGGAGCCCCAGTAGCCGTCGACGCCGGTCTCGTCCTTGACGGCGGCGGCGGCCTTCTTCAGGTCGTCCCAGGTCCTGGGGGCCTCGACGCCGGCCTTGGCGAAGAGCTCCTTGTTGTAGACCAGCGCGAGCGTGTCGGTGGTGAAGGGCACGCCGTAGGTCTTGCCCTCGTACCTGGCCTGCTCGATCAGGCTGGACTGGAAGGCGTCCTGCTCGGCGAGGGCCTCGGTGCCGTCCAGCGGCAGGAAGTAGCCCTTCTTGGCGAACGCGGGGGTCCAGCCGACCTCGGAGCGCAGCACGTCCGGGGCGCCCCTGGAGCCGGCGGCCGTGTCGAACTTGTTCTGCGCCTGGTCGAACGGGACGTTGACGTACTCGACCTTGATGTCCTGGTGGGCGGCCTCGAACTCCTTGACCAGGGCCTGGTACGTCGGCGCCTCGTTGGTGGCGTTGGAGGTGTCCCACCAGGTGAGGGTGACCGGACCGCCGGCCGAGTCGCCGCTGTCGTCGTCCCCGCCGCAGGCCGTCGCCGTGAGGGCGAGGGTCGCCATCAGCGCGGTGGCCGCTATGCCACGCCGCATGAGTTCTCCTTGAGGGTGCGAGCCCGAGTTGCAGGGGGTGGTCCCGTCTGCCGCCCCCGTCGACCTGCCGGCCGCGTCGTTGCCGCCGCCGGGCGACCATGAAAGTAACAGCGATGTAAGCGCCGCGAAAGACCTTGCAGAAAAAAAGTGCAAGGCATCGCCGAAGTCACCCGCGCGCGACGTCACCTCGATCGCCGTGAGACCGTTGTTCTGCGGGGTTGAGCGGCCACCGACCGGGTTGTGAAAGACTCTGCAAGCTCTTGCCATCCGTTCCCGAAGGGACGCCATGCCGCAGCAACCCGCAGCGCGCCGGTCAACCGCCCGCACCCGGCGTCCGCTTGGTGGGCAAGGCGAGACCCGGCCGGTACAGTCCCGTCCCGTGACCACACGGCTTGCCGACATCGCTGCTCAGGCGGGGGGGAGCGAAGCGACCGTCAGCCGCGTCCTCAACGGGAAGCCGGGCGTCGCCGCCACCACCCGCCAGTCCGTGCTGGCCGCGCTCGACGTGCTCGGCTACGAGCGTCCGGTGCGGCTGCGGCAGCGCAGCGCCGGCCTGGTCGGCCTGATCACCCCGGAGCTGGAGAACCCGATATTCCCGGCCCTGGCGCAGGTC
The DNA here is from genome assembly GCF_042430725.1 of Streptomyces cinereospinus. Classification (NCBI taxonomy): domain Bacteria; kingdom Bacillati; phylum Actinomycetota; class Actinomycetes; order Kitasatosporales; family Streptomycetaceae; genus Streptomyces; species Streptomyces cinereospinus. The sequence goes on from NZ_JBHMCY010000010.1 coordinate 24,707, forward strand.
ATCGGCCAGGCGCTGACCCGGCAGGGCTACACCCCGGTGCTGGCCACCCAGACCCCCGGCGGTTCCACCGAGGACGAGCTGACCGAGATGCTGGTCGACCGCGGGGTGGCCGGCATCATCTACGTCTCCGGGCTGCACGCCGACACCACCGCCGACATGCAGCGCTACGAGCGGCTGCGGGCGCAGGGCGTGCCGTTCGTGCTGGTCGACGGCTTCTCACCGAAAGTGCAGGCGCCCTTCATCTCCCCCGACGACCGGGCGGCGATGACCCTGGCGGTCACCCACCTCGTCTCGCTCGGCCACACCCGCATCGGCCTGGCCCTCGGCCCGAAGCGGTTCGTGCCGGTGCAGCGCAAGATCGAGGGCTTCGTTGGGGCGATGCAGGACCAGCTGGGCCTGAGCCAGGAGGCCGTCGAGTCCGACCTGGTCCAGCACTCGCTGTACACCCTGGAGGGCGGCCAGGCCGCCACCGCCGCCCTCATCGGCCGGGGCTGCACGGCGGTCGTCTGCGCCAGCGACATGATGGCCCTCGGCGCGATACGCGCGGCCCGGCAGCTGGGGCTGCGGGTCCCGGCCGACATCTCGGTGGTGGGCTTCGACGACTCCCCGCTGATCGCCTTCACCGACCCGCCCCTGACCACGATCCGCAAGCCGGTCCCGGCGATGGGCCAGGCCGCGGTGCGGACGCTGCTGGAGGAGATCGGCGGGACGCCGGCGCCGCACAGTGAGTTCGTGTTCATGCCGGAGCTGGTGGTGCGCGGTTCGACCGCTTCGGCCCCCGGGGACCGACATCGTCCTTGAGGGGGAGTCCGGCCGCCCGGCCTGCTCCGTGGGGACGAGGCGGGCGCCTCCCGTGGCCGTAGAACGTGCGTGCGCGATGCCACCAGGGGATGATCGGAGCCGGAAGTCTTTTCTGGCAGACTCTGTGCCCATGGGCGAGACGACCGTGACGACACCGGAAGGCCGGGAAGAGGCCGTTCCGCAGCCCGTCGCGGACGACACGGGGGCGGGTCTGCTGCACCGGCTGCGCGCTCCGCGCCGGCCCCGGCTCTGGTTCGAGATCCTGTTGATCGCGGTCAGTTACTGGACGTACTCGCTGATCCGCAACGCGGTCCCGGAGCAGAAGGCCGAGGCACTGCGCAACGCGGACTGGATCTGGCGGGCCGAGCAGCACCTCGGCATCGCCGTCGAGCAGACCGTCAACCACGCCGTGAACTCGGTCTCCTGGCTCATCGTCGGCATGAACTACTACTACGCGACGCTGCACTTCATGGTCACGCTGGGTGTCCTGGTGTGGCTCTACCGTAGCCATCCCGGGCGCTACGCGGCCACCCGCACGGTGCTGTTCGCGACGACGGGCGTGGCGCTGGTCGGCTACTACCTGTATCCGCTCGCCCCGCCCCGGCTGATGAACGGCGGCCACTTCGTCGACACGGTCATGGTCCACCAGACCTGGGGCTCGATGGCCTCGGGCGACCTGAAGAACATGTCCAACCAGTACGCCGCGATGCCGTCCATGCACATCGGCTGGTCCCTGTGGTGCGGCCTGACGATCTTCGCGCTGGCGGCGGTGCCGTGGGTGCGGGTGCTGGGCCTGCTCTACCCGGCGCTCACCCTCGTCGTCATCGTCGCCACGGCCAACCACTTCTGGCTGGACGCGATCGGCGGCCTGCTGTGCCTCGCCTTCGGCTACGGGGTGGCCCGCGCCTGGTACGGGTCGCTGCCGCACGCCCTGCCGCGCGTGGTGCCGCGGGCGAAGCGCCCGGTGCCCACACGGGCGTAGGACGCGGCCCCACGGCCGCTCAGTCCTGGTAGAACAGCGACTCCACCACCCCCCGCGCCCGCCGGGCCGTGCGCCGGTAGGCGTCGAGCATGTCGCCCACGTGCCCCGGCCCGTACCCGAGGCAACGCCCCACCGCGGCCAGCTCCCGCGCGTGCGAGGGGAAGGTGTCCCCGGCCCGCCCGCGCACCAGCATCACGGCGTTGCGCACCCGCGTCGCCAGCACCCAGGCCTCGTCCAGGATCCCCGCGTCCTCCGCCGAGATCAGCCCGGCCTCCCGCGCCGCCGTCAGGGCCTGCCGGGTCCGGGTGGTGCGCAGCCCCGGCACCTCCCAGCCGTGCCGCAGTTGCAGCAGCTGCACGGTCCACTCCACGTCGGACAGCCCGCCCGGCCCTATCTTGGTGTGCAGCTTGGGGTCGGCGCCGCGGGGCAGCCGCTCCGACTCCATGCGGGCCTTGAGCCGCCGGATCTCCCGGACGGCCTCGTCCCCGAGCCCCCGCTCCGGGTAGCGCAGCGGATCGATCAGCTCCACGAACCGGCGGCCCAGGTCCTCGTCGCCGGCCACCGGTTCGGCCCGCAGCAGCGCCTGCGACTCCCAGACCAGGGACCAGCGGCGGTAGTACGCCTCGTACGACTTCAGGGTGCGCACCAGCGGCCCCGACTTGCCCTCGGGCCGCAGGTCGGCGTCGATCAGCAGCGGCGGGTCGGCGCTCGGCAGCTGGAGGAGCCGGCGCATCTCGCCGACGACCCGGTTCGCGGCGTCGGACGCCTCCCGCTCGTCGGCCCCGTCCCGCGGCTCGTGCACGAACAGCACGTCCGCGTCGGAGCCGTAGCCCAGCTCGTGCCCGCCGAACCGCCCCATGCCGATCACGGCGAACCGGGTCGGCAGGGCGTCGCCCCAGCCTCCCCCGCTCCCGGCCTCGCCCGAGCGGGGGGACCCCCATCGCACCACGGCCCGCAGCGTCCCCGCCAGGGTCGCCGCCGTCAGGTCGGACACGGCCCCGCCGACCAGGTCGACCAGCTCGCCCTGGTCCGCCTCGGCGGGCTGGGCCTCGGTGCCGTAGGAGCCGACGATGTCCGCGGCGGCCGTGCGGAACAGTTCCCGGCGGCGCACGCCCCGGGCCGCGGCCACCGCCTGCTCGCCGCTGCCGGCGCGGCCGGCCGCCGCGAGGATCTCCTGCTCCAGCTGGGCCCGCGGCCGGGGCTCCAGTCCCCCGCCGTCCCCGTCGCCCAGCAGGGCCACGGCCTCCGGCGCGCGCATCAGCAGGTCGGGCGCGAGCCGCCCGGCGGACAGCACCCGGGCGAGGTTCTCCGCCGCCGCGCCCTCGTCCCGCAGCAGCCGCAGGTACCAGGGCGTCCTGCCCAGCGCGTCCGACACCTTGCGGAAGTTGAGCAGTCCGGCGTCCGGGTCGGCGGAGTCCGCGAACCAGCCCAGCAGCACCGGCAGCAGGGTCCGCTGGATCGCCGCCTTGCGGCTGACGCCGGACGCCAGCGCCTCCAGGTGCCGCAGCGCCGCCGCGGGGTCGGCGTACCCGAGCGCGACGAGCCGCTCGCGCGCCGCCTCGGGGCTCAGCCGGGCCTCGCCGGGGGCGAGCTGGGCGACCGCGTCGAGCAGCGGCCGGTAGAAGAGCTTCTCGTGCAGGCGCCGTACGACGGCGGCGTGCCGTTTCCACTCGCGGTTCAGCTCGGCGACCGGGTCGGTGCGCAGACCCAGGGAGCGGCCCAGGCGCCGCTGGTCGGCCTCGCTCTCGGGAACGAGGTGGGTGCGGCGCAGCCGGTGCAGCTGGATGCGGTGCTCCATGGAGCGCAGGAAGCGGTAGGCGTCCTCCAGCTGCGCGGCGTCGGCCCGGCCGACGTACCCGCCGCCGGCCAGCGCCCGCAGGGCCTCCAGGGTGGAGCCGCTGCGCAGCGAGGCGTCCGACCGCCCGTGCACCAGTTGCAGCAGCTGGACGGCGAACTCGACGTCCCGCAGGCCGCCGGGACCGAGCTTCAGCTCGCGCTCGACCTCGGCGACCGGGATGTTCTCGACCACCCGGCGCCGCATCTTCTGCACGTCGGCGACGAAGTTCTCGCGTTCGGCGGCCTGCCACACCAGGGGGCCGACGGCGGCGACGTACTGCGCGCCGAGCTCCAGGTCACCGGCGACCGGCCGGGCCTTGAGCAGCGCCTGGAACTCCCAGGTCTTGGCCCAGCGCTGGTAGTAGGCGAGGTGGCTGCTGAGCGTGCGCACCAGCGGACCGTTTCTGCCCTCGGGGCGCAGGTTGGCGTCGACGGGCCAGATCGAGCCCTCGACGGTGGTCTCGGAGCAGATCCGCATCATGTGCGAGGCGAGCCGGGCGGCCGCGCGCAGCGCCTTGCCCTCGTCGGCGCCCTCGGCGGCCTCGGCGACGAAGATCACGTCCACGTCGGAGACGTAGTTCAGCTCGTTCCCGCCGCACTTGCCCATCGCGACGACCGCCAGCCGGCACAGCGCGGCGTCCTCGGGCGCGGCGGCGGCCGCCAGGGCGAGCGCGCGGCGCAGGGTCGCGGTGGCCAGGTCGGCGAGTTCGGCGGCGGTCTCGGCGACGTCGATCGTGCCGCACACGTCACGGGCGGCGATGGACAGCAGACAGCGCCGGTAGGCGACGCGCAGCGCGACCGGGTCGGCCGCCTCGGCGAGCCCTCGCTCGAACTTGGCGATCCCCGGGTGCAGGTCCCGGGGCTCGTAGGTGACCAGGGCCCGCCAGTCGCCGGCGTGCCGGGCGAGGTGGTCGGCGAGGGCGGTGGAGGCGCCGAGCACCCCGAGCAGCCGGTCGCGCAGGGGTTTGGAGCCCCTGAGGGTGTCGAGCAGCACCCGGCGTGCGGTGGGGTCGGGCTGCGCCTCCAGCAGTGCGGCCAGGCCGTGCAGGGAGAGATCGGGGTCGGCGGTGGCGCCCAGCGCGTCCAGCAGCACCGGGTCGTCGCGGACGGCGCTGAGCCCGGCGCCGTCCAGCAGCCGTTCGGCGGCGGACGGGTCGGTGAAACCGTGCCGCAGCAGCCGCGTGAAGGTACTGCTTCTGCGTCCCGGCGTCATCCTCGCCCTCCCGTTCGGATCAACGTGGTACGAGCCGAGCCTAACCGGCCCGCCGGTGGGAGGCGCTGACGAGTTGCCCGACGCCCTGGGGTCCGCGGCCCGGCCCGAACCGGCACCGGCCCGGGAAACCGGCGCCGCGGCCCGCTGGTGCGGGGCGCGGCCCTCCCGGTGCGCCACGGCAGCCCGGACGACGATACGGCGGCCTCCGCCGCTTCGCGCGCACGGCCGCCCAGGTGCGCCACGGCAGCCGGCCCGGGGGCGCGAGGCCCGGCCCGAACCGGCACCGGCCCCGGAAACCGGGGCCGCGGCCCGCTGGTGCGAGGCCCGGCCCCCCCAGTGCGCCACGGCAACCGACGGCGGCCCGGACGACGATACGGCGGCCTCCGCCGCTTCGGGGGTGCGGAACGGTCGCTGAGGTGCGCAACGACCGCTCGGGTGCGGAGCGAACGCTGAGGTGCGGAACGACCGCTCAGGTGCGGAACGACCGCTTCCGCCCGGTCCCGGCCCCGGCCCCGTATTCCTCATTTCGGTGGCGCCGCGCGCCGTTCTCGGCTTCGGTGAGGGGAAGCCGTCGGGCCGGACCCGTCGGCGCTCTGCTCCGGAGGATGCCTGATGGACTTCACGCTCGAAGTGATCCCGCTGCCGGTGAGCGACATCGACCGGGCCCGCGACTTCTACCGGGACAAGGTCGGCTTCCACGTCGACATCGACCAGGAGGTCATGCCGGGCATGCGGATCGTCCAGCTGACGCCCCCCGGCTCGGGCTGCTCGATCGCCCTCGGCGACCACATCTGGGACCTGGGCCAGGGGCGGACCAGGCCCGAGCCCGGCTCGTACCAGGGCCTGCAACTGTGCGTCGCCGACATCGAGGCGGCCCGCGCGGAGCTGGTCGAACGGGGCCTGGACGTCTCCGAACCGGTCCGGTACGCCCCCGACGACGGCGCCACCTTCCTGTACTTCCGGGACCCCGACGGCAACGGCTGGTCGGTGCAGGAGTACCGCCGCCGGGCGACCGAGCCGCTGCACCGGGTCCTGACCGGCCTCGCGGAACGACGCGGGCGCCAGTGACGGACCAGGGGCGCGGGGAACCGCGCGAGCGGCCCTCCGCCGGCCGCGAGCCGGACGGCGGCCCCGTGCCCCCGCCGCGAGGCGCTACAGCACCGGCAGGTTCTTCCGCCGCTCGAACGCGGTCACCTCGGACCGGTACTCGAACCACTCCTGCCGCTTGTTGCGCAGGAAGAAGTCGAACACGTGCTCGCCGAGCGTCTCGGCGACGAGGTCGCTGCGCTCCATGAGGGACAGCGCCTCCCCCAGGTTCTGCGGCAGCGGCTCGATGCCCATCGCCCGCCGCTCCGCGTCCGACAGCGCCCACACGTCGTCCTCGGCGCCCGGCGGCAGCTCGTACCCCTCCTCGATGCCCTTCAGGCCCGCGGCCAGCAGCACGGCGTAGGAGAGGTAAGGATTCGCCCCGGAGTCCAGCGACCGCACCTCGACCCGCGCGGAGCCGGTCTTGCCGGGCTTGTACATCGGGACGCGGACCAGCGCCGAGCGGTTGTTGTGCCCCCAGCAGATGTACGACGGCGCCTCGCCGCCGGCCCCTGCGGTGCGCTCCGAGCCGCCCCAGATCCGCTTGTAGGAGTTCACCCACTGGTTGGTGACCGCCGAGATCTCCGCGGCGTGCCGCAGCAGGCCCGCGATGAAGGAGCGGCCGACCTTGGACAGCTGGTACTCGGAACCGGACTCGTAGAACGCGTTGCGGTCGCCCTCGAACAGCGACAGGTGGGTGTGCATCCCGGAGCCGGGGTGCTCGGAGAACGGCTTCGGCATGAACGTCGCCTGGAGGTTCTGCTCCAGCGCCACCTGCTTCATGACCAGGCGGAAGGTCATGACGTTGTCCGCCGTCGACAGCGCGTCGGCGTACCGCAGGTCGATCTCCTGCTGTCCCGGCGCGCCCTCGTGGTGGGAGAACTCCACCGAGATGCCCATCGACTCCAGCATGGTGATCGCCTGGCGGCGGAAGTCCATGCCGACGTTGGTCGGGGTGTGGTCGAAGTAGCCGGAGTTGTCGGCGGGGGTGGGCACCGAGCCGTCGACCGGCTTGTCCTTCAGCAGGAAGAACTCGATCTCTGGGTGGGTGTAGAAGGTGAAGCCCAGGTCGGAGGCGCGGGCCAGGGCCCGCTTGAGGACGTAGCGCGGGTCGGCGAAGGAGGGCGAGCCGTCCGGCATGAGGATGTCGCAGAACATCCGGGCCGTGCCCGGGGTCTCCGCCCGCCACGGCAGGATCTGGAAGGTCGAGGGGTCCGGCTTGGCGATCATGTCGGACTCGTAGACCCGGGCGAAGCCCTCGATCGCGGAGCCGTCGAAGCCGATGCCCTCGTCGAAGGCCTGTTCCAGTTCGGCCGGGGCCACGGCCACGGACTTCAGGAAGCCCAGCACGTCCGTGAACCACAGGCGTACGAACCGGATGTCGCGCTCCTCGAGGGTGCGGAGCACGAACTCCTGCTGCTTGTCCATCTTCCGATTCCCCATCCTTGCTGGTCAGGCCGCCCGTCTTCCGCGGTCGGGACGACCGGGCACCTGAGCATCCCACCACAACACCATTTCATGCGCGTTGCGCGTCCCGATCGCCCGAGCGTCCGCGGCCTGAACGCCTGGCGGACGGCAGGTGTACTGCGCTGTCGCCCATCTTGCCTGCTGACGCCCGCATCCGTAATGCCCGCGGGACGCACTCGGCGCCGGAGGCGCGAAGTGAGCGACACCATGCCCGTTTAATTTGCATCTCATATGCAAGTTTTCGTAGCGTGCCGCCAGCCGAGCCCTGAGGAGTCGAGATGCTCTCCGCCCCGTCCGCAGCCACCGTCCGCGCCACCCTCCCCGTCGTCGGCGCCGCCATCGGCCAGATCACCGAGCGCTTCTACGCCCGCCTCTTCGCCGACCGTCCGGAACTGCTCCGCGACCTGTTCAACCGCGGCAACCAGGCAGCCGGCACCCAGAAGCAGGCCCTGGCCGGCTCCGTCGCCGCCTTCGCCGCGCACCTGCTGGACCACCCGGACCAGCGGCCCGACGCCCTGCTCGGCCGCGTCGCGCACAAGCACGCCTCCCTCGGCGTGGCCCCCGAGCAGTACGCCCTGGTGCACGAGCATCTCTTCGCCGCCATCGCCGAGGTCCTCGGCGAGGCCGTCACGCCCGAGGTGGCCGCCGCCTGGGACGAGGTCTACTGGTTGATGGCGAACGCGCTGATCGCCGTCGAGAAGCGGCTGTACCAGGAGCGCGGCGGCGCCGGCACGCGGGAGTGGCGGGTCGAGGAGCGGGTCGAGGAGACCGCGGACGTCGCCACCTTCCGGCTGCGCCCGGTGGACGGCGGCCCGGTGGCCGGCTTCCGGGCCGGGCAGTACGTCTCCGTCCGCGTCACCCTGCCCGACGGCGCCCGCCAGACGCGGCAGTACAGCCTGTCCGGCGCCCCGGACGAGCGCGTGCGCCAGTTCAGCGTCAAGCGGGTGCACGGCGGTGCGACGCCGGACGGCGAGGTCTCGAACCGCCTGCACGCGCGCGTGCGCCCCGGTGACGTCCTGGAGCTGTCCGAGCCGTACGGCGATCTCGTCCTGGACGCCGGTACGGACACCCCGCTGCTGCTGGCCTCGGCGGGCATCGGCGTGACCCCGATGATCGCGATGCTGGCCGATCTCGCCGCCGGGGGCCACCGGGGCCCGGTCACCGTCGTGCACGGCGACCGCTCGCCCGCCGACCACGCCCTGCGCGCCGACCACGAGTCCTACGCCGGCAAGCTGCCGGACGCCTCGGTGCACTTCTTCTACGAGCGGGACGCCGGGCCCGGCCACCGCACCGGCCTGGTCGACCTGGACGGCGTCGGCGTACGGCCCGGCACGCGCGCGTACCTGTGCGGACCGCTGCCCTTCATGCGCGCGGTGCGCACCCGGCTGATCGGCGAGGGCGTGGCCCCGGCCGACATCCACTACGAGGTGTTCGGTCCCGACCTGTGGCTGGCGCAGGCCGCCCCGGTGCGGTGACCGGCGGCCCGGCCGGTTCCCGCCACCGGGTCAGTCGCCCGCCGCAGCCCGGGTCCGGGGGATGCCCAGCAGCAGCGGTCCCGTCGGGTCGGCCACCATGTCCGCGACGGTGAGCGGGTCGAGCGCCGCGAAGAACGCCTCCTGGGCCGTGCGCAGGGCGCCGCGCAGCCGGCAGCCGGAGCGCAGCGGGCAGGGGTTCGCCCCCTCGCACTCGACCACGTCGTCGTCGCCCTCGAAGGCGCGCACGACCGTGCCGACGGAGGCCGCGCGGCCCCGCTCGGTGAGGGAGAGCCCGCCGCCCCGGCCGCGGCGGGCGTCGACCAGACCCAGGCGCTGCAACTCGGCGACGATCTTCGCGGCGTGCGTGTAGGGCACGTCCATGTCCGCCGAGACCTGCTTGGTGGTGGGGTTGTCGGTGGCGGCGGCGACGGCGAGTCGCATCAGGACGCGCAGGGCGAGGTCGGTGGAGCGCAGCAGCCGCATACCGGGAGAGTAGTAATACGCATCGGCGGTTCCAAATTGTCCCGCCCGTCCCCGGCCGGCACCCGTTGTTCGCGCCACCTCCCTACGGCCCGGCCCCCGTTGCCCATTACCATCAGCGAGCCCCACCCGTTCCGTCCGTCCGCCCCCCTGTCGAAGGACACGTCTGATGGGTTCCGCCAAGAAGAGCAGTGCGTCGCGCAAGGCGCGCATAGAGGAGATGCGGCGCGCGGAGCGTTCCCGCGAGCGCCGCAACCGGATCCTCACCGTCGCGGCCAGCGTGGTGGTGGTCGCCGGGCTGGTGGTCGGTGGTGTGGTGCTGCTCCAGTCGCAGTCCGGCGACTCGGACACCGCCGGTGACGCCAAGAGCACCGGCACGTTCGCCGCCGGCGCGGACGGCGTGCGGACCTGGCAGGGCGAGCTGACCCAGAACCACGTCACCGAGAAGGTGGCGTACCCGATGAAGCCCCCGGTCGGCGGCGACCACAACCAGGTGTGGATGAACTGCAACGGCGACGTCTACACCGAGGAGATCCCGAACGAGAACGCCGTGCACTCGCTGGAGCACGGCGCGGTCTGGGTGACGTACACGAGCGAGGCGGACAAGGCGGACGTGGACGCGCTGGCGGCGAAGGTGAAGCGGACGCCGTACACGCTGATGAGCCCGGTCGAGGGGCAGCAGGACCCGGTCATGCTGTCCGCGTGGGGCCACCAGCGCACGGTGACCGGCGCGGACGACCCGGACGTCGACACGTTCTTCGAGACCTACGTCCAGGGCAGGCAGACCCCCGAGCCGGGCGCCGCCTGCACGGGCGGGCTGGCGCGGTGACGGCGGCCGTGGGGCGGGACCGGTGAGGAACGCGCAGGCCGGCTGGATCGCCGGGGCGGCGGCGGCGCTGCTCGTCGCGGTCGGCACGATCACCTACGCGGTCGCCGGGGACGGCGGCTCCGGCGGCGGCGTCCCCGCGGCCGGCTCGGCGGACGCCGGCTTCGCGCGCGACATGGCGGTCCACCACCAGCAGGCCGTGGAGATGTCGTACATCGTGCGCGACCGCACCGACGACGAGGAGGTGCGGCGCCTCGCGTACGACATCGCGCAGACCCAGGCCAACCAGCGCGGCATGCTGCTGGGCTGGCTGGACCTGTGGGAGCTGCCGAAGGTGTCGTCGGACCCGATGGACTGGATGGGCATGGGCGGCATGGCCTCCGGCGAGGACGGCGCGCTGATGCCGGGGATGGCGACGGACGCCGAGCTGGACCGGCTCGGCAGGCTCGACGGCCGGCAGGCCGAGGTGTTCTACCTCCAGCTGATGACGGACCATCACCGGGGCGGCGTCCACATGGCCGAGGGCTGTGCGGACCGGTGCACGGTCGAGGTGGAGAAGCGGCTGGCACGGGGCATGGTCGAGGGCCAGCAGTCGGAGATCGGGCTGATGGCGGACATGCTGGCGGAGCGGGGCGCGCGGGCCCGGGAGTAGGCCGGCGCCGGACGGTACGGCGGGTGGCGTGGGGCGGCCCACACTCCGCCGCCCCCCATCGCGTCGCTCTGACGATTACACTGGGCCCGTGCCTCAACTACGTCTCGCCCTGAACCAGATCGACTCGCGCGTCGGCGACCTCGCCGGGAACTGCGAGACGATCCTTCGCCGGACCCGGCACTGCGCCGAGCGGGGAGCGCATCTCGTGGCGTTCCCGGAGATGGTCCTGACCGGGTATCCCGTCGAGGACCTGGCCCTGCGCTCGTCCTTCGTCGAGGCCTCCCGCGCCGCCCTGCGCTCGCTCGCGGCGCGGCTCGCCGAGGAGGGACTCGGGGAGCTGCCCGTGGTGGTCGGCTACCTCGACCGCAGCGAGAGCGCGCAGCCCCGGTTCGGCCAGCCGGCCGGCGCCCCGCAGAACGCGGGCGCGGTGTTGTACGGCGGCGAGGTGGCCCTCACCTTCGCCAAGCACCACCTGCCGAACTACGGCGTCTTCGACGAGTTCCGCTACTTCGTGCCCGGCGACACCATGCCGGTCGTGCGGCTGCACGGCGTGGACGTGGCGCTGGCCATCTGCGAGGACCTGTGGCAGGACGGCGGCCGCGTGCCGGCGGCCCGCTCGGCGAAGGCCGGGCTGCTGTTGTCCGTCAACGCCTCGCCGTACGAGCGCGACAAGGACGACACCCGGCTGGAACTGGTCCGCAAGCGGGCCCAGGAGGCCGGCTGCACCACCGCCTACCTCGCCATGATCGGCGGGCAGGACGAGCTGGTGTTCGACGGTGACTCGATCGTGGTCGACCGGGACGGCGAGGTCGTGGCGCGGGCACCGCAGTTCGCCGAGGAGTGCCTGATCCTGGACCTCGACCTGCCGGCCGCCGCACCGGACGCCCCCACCGGCGTGGTGGACGACGGGCTGCGCGTCGAGCGGCTGGTGCTGTCCGAGGAACCGCTGCCGGCGTACGAGCCGGAGCGGACGGGCGGGTACGCCGAGCGCCTCGACGACGACGAGGAGGTGTACTCCGCGCTGGTCACGGGCCTGCGGGCGTACGTCCGCAAGAACGGCTTCCGGTCGGTGCTCGTCGGCCTGTCCGGCGGCATCGACTCCGCCCTGGTGGCGGCGATCGCGTGCGACGCGGTGGGCGCGGAGAACGTGTACGGCGTCTCCATGCCGTCGAAGTACTCCTCCGAGCACTCCAAGGGGGACGCGGCGGAGCTGGCGCGGCGTACGGGGCTGAACTTCCGCACCGTCGCGATCGAGCCGATGTTCGACGCGTACATGGGATCGCTGGGGCTGACCGGGCTGGCCGAGGAGAACCTCCAGTCCCGGCTGCGCGGCACGCTGCTGATGGCCATCTCCAACCAGGAGGGCCACATCGTGCTGGCGCCCGGCAACAAGTCCGAGCTGGCGGTGGGCTACTCCACGCTGTACGGCGACTCGGTGGGCGCGTACGGGCCGATCAAGGACGTGTACAAGACGTCGGTCTTCCGGCTGGCCAGGTGGCGCAACCGGGCGGCCGAGGAGCGGGGCGAGACGCCGCCGATCCCGGAGAACTCCCTCAGCAAGCCGCCGAGCGCGGAGCTGCGGCCGGGGCAGGTCGACACGGACTCCCTGCCCGACTATCCCGTCCTGGACGCGATCCTGGAGCGGTACGTGGACCGGGACGAGGGGGCCGACGCGATCGTGGCGGCCGGGTTCGACCGCGGGCTGGTGACGAAGACGCTGCGGATGGTGGACACGGCCGAGTACAAGCGGCGGCAGTACCCGCCGGGGACGAAGATCTCGCCGAAGGGGTTCGGGAAGGACCGGCGGTTGCCGATCACCAATGGGTGGCGCGAGACGGCGTGACGCCGGGCCGGGGGGGCACGGTGGGGTGCGGTGCGTCGTCGGGTGGGGTGTTCGAGGGCCGGCCGCGCAGTTCCCCGCGCCCCTGACAGGGCGTTGCCCTCGGCTTCCTCGCGATGTCGAGGGCGTTGCCCTCCCCCAGCGGGGGGCGCCGGGGCGGGTGCGGTGTGTTGCCGGGCGCGGGGCGCGTGAGGGCCGGTCGCGCAGTTCCCCGCGCCCCTGACAGGGCGTTGCCCTCGGCTTCCTCGCGATGTCGAGGGCGTTGCCCTCCCCCGGCGGGGGGCGCCGGGGCGGGTGCGGTGTGTTGCCGGGCGCGGGGCGCGTGAGGGCCGGCCGCGCGGTTCCCCGCGCCCCTGACAGGGTGCGGGGTGCGTGGGGGCCGGCCGCGCAGTTCCCCGTGCCCTGAGAGGGCGTTGCCCTCGCCCCCCGGTCAGTGGTGCAGGGCGTCTGAGGTATGCGGGACGTGGGATGCCACCAGGCGCTGCCGGCTCGTGCCGGTGGAGCGGCGGTCGACCGCGTAGGCCGTGGCGGCGACCGCGACGCCCAGGACCGCCAGTGCCGCGCCCGCCGTGGCCGGGGACGTGGTGCCGAGGCCGGCCGCGAGGGCCAGGCCGCCGATCCAGGCGCCGCCGGCGTTGGCCAGGTTGAAGGCGGCCTGGTTGGCGGAGGACGCCAGGGACGGGGCCGCCGACGCCTTCTCCATGACCATCAGCTGCAGCGGCGAGCCGGTGACGAAGGCCGCCGTACCGAGCAGGGCCACGGCCGGCGCGGCGGTCCACCTCTCCGCCATGAGCACCGGGAAGAGGGCGAGCACCACGACCAGCGACGCCAGGCCGCCGAAGAGGGTGCCCCGCATGTGGTGGTCGGCCAGCCGGCCGCCCAGCAGGTTGCCGATCGTCGCGCCGACGCCGAACAGCGCCAGCAGCAGCGTCACGCTGGTCCCGGCGTACCCGGCGGCGTCGGTGAGCATCGGCGTGATGTAGCTGTACGCGGCGAACAGCGCCCCGAAGCCCGCGACCGTCGTGCCGAGCGCCAGCCACACCGGCAGCGACCTCAGCGCGGCCAGCTCGCCGCGCAGCCCGCTCGCGGGGCCGTGCGGGCGGTCGTGCGGGATCAGCAGCGCCAGCGAGGCGATCGCCGCCAGGCCGATCGCGGCGACGCCGAGGAAGGTCGCCCGCCAGCCGAGGTGCTGGCCCATGAGGGTGGCGGCCGGGACGCCCACGATGTTGGCGACCGTCAGGCCGAGGAACATCAGCGAGACGGAGCGGGCCTTGCGCTCCGGCGCGACCATGCCGGTCGCGACGACGGCGCCGACGCCGAAGAAGGCGCCGTGCGGCAGACCGCTCAGGAAGCGGGCGGCGAGCAGCCAGTGGTGGTCCGGGGCGAACGCCGAGAGCGCGTTGCCGACGACGAACAGGACCATCAGGCCGATCAGGACGGCCCGCCGGGACATCCGGGCGGTGACCGCGGCCAGCAGCGGGGCGCCGACGACGACGCCCAGGGCGTAGGCGGAGACCAGATGGCCCGCGGTGGGGATCGAGACGTGCAGGTCGTCCGCGACGCCGGGCAGCAGCCCCATCATCACGAACTCGGTCGTACCGATGCCGAAGGCGCCCACGGCGAGGGCGAGCAGGGCCAGGGGCATGGAGGGCCTTTCAGAGCGGAGTTCCGAACCTCGTATGTTCATGTTCGGAACAAAGGCTCTCAGGGCGAGTATTCCGGCAGGTTAAGGCGGGGTTGCGGTGAGCTAGCCCACAGTGTGAGCCCGGCCACACCGGCACCGCTCAGGAGCCGGACGGCTCCAGCCGCACCCGCGCCGCCACCGGCAGGTGGTCGCTGCCGGTCGCCGGCAGGGTCCAGGAGCTCATCGGCTCGACGCCCTTGACCATGATCTGGTCGATCCGGGCCAGCGGGAACGACGCCGGCCAGCTGAAGCCGAAGCCGCTGCCCGCCGCGCCCTGCGTGGAGCGCATCTGGGCGGTCACCGCGTTCAGGGCGCGGTCGTTCATGGTGCCGTTGAGGTCGCCGAGCAGGATCACCCGGTCCAGCGCCTCGGCCGCGATGGCCTCGCCGAGCGCGTCGGCGCTGGTGTCGCGCTGCCGGGCGGTGAACCCCGCCTCCAGCTTGACCCGCACGGAGGGCAGGTGGGCGACGTAGACGGCGAGCCGGCCGCCGGGCGCGGACACCGTGGCCCGCATGGCCCGGGTCCAGCCGAGCTTGATGTCGACGGGCCGGACGTCGCTGAGCGGGTACTTGCTCCACACCCCGACCGTGCCCTGCACCGCGTGGTACCGGTACGTCGGCGCCAGCGCCGCCTCGTACGTCGGTACGGCCGCCGCCCGCAGCTCCTCCAGCGCCACCACGTCCGCGCCGGACGCGGCGACGTCCCGGGCGGTGCCGTAGGGGTCGGCGTTGTCGGCGTTGACGTTGTGGGTGGCGACGGTGAGGTCGCCGCCGGCGCCGGCCTTGTCGGTGAGCAGCCCGCCGAAGAGGTTGAGCCAGACGACCGCGGGCAGCAGCACCGCGATCAGCGCGGTGACGGACCGGCGGACCACGGCCAGCAGGAGCAGCAGCGGGACGAACAGGCCGAGCCAGGGCAGGAACGTCTCGGTGAGGCTGCCGAGGTTGCCCACGCTGTTCGGGATGTGCGCGTGCACCACCATCACGACGGCCAGCAGCACCGCGAGCACGGCCACCACCAGGCCGCGCCGCCAGACGCGGGGGTCGCCGCGCCAGCCGTCGGCCACACGGGCCACCACGCGCCGAAGCCGAGATCCGCGGCGCTCGTCCCCCGAGCCACCGCCCGCCGTCTTCGTCGCGTACGCCTGCTGCGCCATACCGTCGCCTCGCTACCTGCCGTGCACACCGTCGTCCCCCGCGCCTAAGACCCTAGGGGATGTTCGGTTCCGATCCTGCCGTCACATGACGGCCGTACGGGCACTTAGGACGAACAAGTCGGCGCCGGTAGTTCCGGTTTCGCGGGACGGAGGCCCCCTCTGTGACGAAACACGCACATTCGGGTTACGGGGCCGATGAGCTGACGGGCCGTAGCCCTGTCGGCAGGGTGTCGACGAGCTGTTGCGCGAGGCCCTCGGGGAGTTCGGCCTCGGGGTGCGGCAACGAGCGGACCAGCAGGGGGCCGAAGACGATGTCGTGGACGAGTTCGACGTCGTGGACGAGTTCGAAGCCGGTGTCGGCGCGCAGTTCGCCGTCCCGCTGCCCGCGGCGCAGGACCTCCACGCCGAGGCGGCGGCGCGGGGCGACGACGGCGCTGTGGCAGGCGGCCCACAGGTGCGGGCCGGACTTCATCTGGGCGTGCACGTTGTGCGGGATCGCCGTGCGGTTGGCCAGGCCGCGGCGGCGCAGCGCTGCGCGGAGGACGACGAGGTCGTCGCGCGGGCAGGCGCCGGGGAGTTCGGGGTCGGGGGGCTCGGCGGCGCGGACGACGTCGAGGAGGAGTTCCTCCTTCTTGCCGCGCCGGCGGCGGTAGATGGTGGCCTCGCCGGCGGTGCGGGCGAGGCGTTCGACGGAGAGCTCGGCGAGCGGGACGCCGTCCTCCAGGAGTCTCATCGTGCCGTCGATGACGGCGCGTTCCGCGGCCGCGCCGCGGGGCCGGCCCCGGACGGGGGCCGGGTGGCCGGTGCACCGCTTCCGGGACCCGGGCGCCGGGGGCGGCGGGAGCAGTCACGCCGCCGAGGGCAGGACGTACGATACGAGACGGTACCGTATCGAAGGGTTCTTACCCGGCTCCGGGGCTTTCCTTGCGCGCGTCCCCGGCGGACCTGCCCCAGGGGCCCGGAGTGCCGGGGTCCCCTGGCCCTCCCCGGCACGAGGTGCCACCATGGGACTGGTCCGGGGACGCCGTCAGGGCGCCTCGAGATGACGTAAGGAGCCGTTGCCATGACGCAGCTTCCGGCTGCCCAGAGCACACCGCAGCAGACCTCCGACGGCAGCAGGGCGCTGTACGGGGGCAAGGGCACCCGCCGCATCACGGTGCGCGACATCGCCGCCGCCAAGGAGCGCGGCGAGAAGTGGCCCATGCTCACCGCGTACGACGCGATGACCGCGTCCGTCTTCGACGAGGCCGGCATCCCGGTGATCCTCGTCGGCGACTCGGCGGGCAACTGCCACCTCGGGTACGAGACCACCGTGCCCGTCACCCTGGACGAGATGACCATGCTCTCCGCGGCGGTGGTACGCGGCACCAGGCGCTCCCTGATCGTCGGCGACCTGCCGTTCGGGTCCTACCAGGAGGGGCCGGTGCAGGCGCTGCGCTCGGCGACCCGGCTGGTGAAGGAGGCCGGGGTGCAGGCCGTGAAGCTGGAGGGCGGCGAGCGCTCGCACGAGCAGATCCGGCTGCTGGTGGAGTCCGGCATCCCGGTCATGGCCCACATCGGGCTCACCCCCCAGTCCGTCAACGCCATGGGCTACCGGGTGCAGGGGCGCGGCGAGGAGGCGGCGGCGCAGCTGCTGCGGGACGCCAAGGCCGTGCAGGACGCGGGGGCGTTCGCGGTGGTGCTGGAGCTGGTGCCGGCCGGGCTCGCGGCCGAGGTGACGCGCACGCTGCACATCCCGACGGTCGGGATCGGCGCGGGCGCGGAGACGGACGCGCAGGTGCTGGTCTGGACCGACATGCTCGGGCTGACCGGCGGGCGGTTGCCGAAGTTCGTCAAGCAGTACGCCGACCTGCGGGCGGTCATGGGGAACGCGGCGAAGGCGTTCGCCGAGGACGTCGTCGGCGGGACGTTCCCGCTGGAGGAGCACTCCGTGCACTGACCAGTGCCCCGCCACCGAGCCACCGCCGCACCACGGACGGCCCGCCGGTCTTCCCCCGCCGGCGGGTCGTCCCCTCATCTCCGCCGGACAGCCGAACCGGGGGCCTCACCCACCTCGCCACCGGAACCCGGGCCGCCGAACGCCGCGCGTCCGTCCTCCGGCGTCGGTGTGTCCGGGCCGGCCGTCATGTGCGCGTCGCCCCGAGGGCGGGGGTGGGGGTGAAAGTGACCGGGAGTTCGGACAGGCCGCGCAGCCACGGCGAGAGGCGGCGGGTCAGCGAGGCGGCCGGGACGGACAGGTCGATGTCCGGGAGCCGGTCCAGCACGACCTCGATGCCGGTCCGCGCGATGACCTCGGCGATCTCCTGCGCCGGGAACGGGCAGCGGTGCTCCCCGTGGCCGAAGGAGAAGTGCGCGCCGTTGCCGCCGGTCAGCGCCGACCCGTCGGTGCGCACCTGCGGGTCCGAGTTGGCGCCCTGGAGGCCGAGGAGCAGCATGTCACCGGCGCGGATGTGGCGACCGCCGAGCTGGGCGTCGCGGGACGCCCAGCGCCCGGCCACGTTCTGGGTGGGCGCGTCCTCCCAGAGCACCTCGTTCATCGCCTCGGCGACGCTGTTGCGGCCACCGAACAGGGAGGCGGCGAACCGGTCGTCGGTGAGCATCAGGTGCAGGGAGTTGCCGATCCAGTCGGCGGTCGGCTGGTGCCCGGCCGCCATCATCACCATCAGGTCCTGACCGATCTCCTCCACGGTGAAACCGGCCGTGTTGGCGAGCATCCGGGACACCACGTCGTCGGCGGGCGCCTCCATGCGGCTCGCCACCAGCCGCGTCATCGCCCCTGTCACGTGGATCTGGCCCGCCAGGGCCCGCTCCCGCCCGTCGACCATGTCGTTGAGGGCGGTGACCAGGTCCGGGCCCTCCTCGTCGGCGAAACCGTAGAGCCGGGCCAGCACCCGCAACGGCAGCAGCATCGCGAACTCGCCGATGAGGTCGGCGCTGCCCCTGGCGCAGATGCCGTCGATCAGTTCGTCGGCGAACTTCTCGGCGTAGCCGCGCAGTTCGACCGGGTTCACCGCCTCCAGCGCGTCCACCAGCATCCCGGCCCGCTCGCGGTGCCGCTCGCCGACCGTGTACAGGATCGACGGCTGCCCGCGGCCGATCATCGGCCGCAGCGGCCAGTCCTCGGGGATGTCGTCCCACTGGTTCCACAGCTCGGAGTCGCGGCTGAACAGCACCGGGTCGCCGGTGACCTGGTGCAGTTCGCGGTAGCCGAGCACCAGCCAGGCCGGGACGTCACCGTCGAGCAGCACCGGGACCACGCTGCCGTGCCGGCGACGCAGCTCCCGGTACACCCGGGCCGGGTCGTCCTGGAGCAGGGGCCCGCTGAGGGGGACGGGGGCGGGACCGTGGGCGGGGGCGGTGTTCACACCAGCTCCTGACGGGAGACTCGGGCGGGGTCGGCGTGCACGGCCTTGACGCGCTCCACCAGAGTGATCAGCACCAGCTTGCTGGACTCACGGGACCGGGCGTCGCAGTGGACCAGCGGCACGTGCGGGTCGAGGTCGAGGGCCTCGCGGATCTGCGCGGGGGTGAAAGCGGGGCCGCCGAAGTCGTTGCACGCCACGATGAACGGCGTGCCGTGCTTCTCCAGGCGGTCGATGGCGTACCAGGAATCGCCGATGCGCCGGGTGTCGACCAGGACCACGGCGCCCAGGGTGCCGGAGAACAGCCGGTCCCACAGGAACCAGAAGCGCTCCTGGCCGGGCGCGCCGAACAGGTACAGCACGTTGTGCGCGTCGAGCGTGATGCGGCCGAAGTCGAAGGCGACGGTGGTCGCCGTCTTGCCGCGCACCCCGCCGAGGTCGTCGATGGCCGCTCCGGCCTGCGTCATCGTCTCCTCGGTGTTGAGGGGGCGTATCTCGCTGACCGAGCGGACCAGCGTGGTCTTGCCGGCGCCGAAGCCGCCCACGACCACGATCTTGAGGCCGTTGTCGGCCGACGCGCCCAGTGGCGTGCGCGTCTCAGAGGTTGCGGAGTCCAACGAGCACCTGCTCCAGGATGTCGGGGTCGGGAACGGCGGCCTTGCGGGGGTGGCGGGCACTGACCCGGCCCGTCGCGAGGAGGTCGGCCAGCAGGATCCGGGTGATGCTCACGGGCAGCCTCAGCTCGGCCGCGATCTCCACGACCGCCGTGGGGCGTTCGGTCATCCGCAGGATCGCCGCGTGCTCGGACTGCATGCCGGGCACCGGGTCGCACTCGGCGACGACCAGGGTGACCAGGTCGAACGGGTTGCCGGGACCGGACCGGCTGCGCCCTCCGGTGAGGGTGTACAGGCGGTCCGGAGCATCGTCCCTGCCGGGCCTGCTCATGAGGTGCGCGGCCCGGCGGTCAGATGTTCGCCGAGCTGTTCCACCAGCTCGCTCATGGTGTGCCCGACGAGCCCGGCGTCCGCGTCCTCGGTGGTGACGACGGCCAGGTGCGCGCCCTCGCCCGCCTCCACGATGAACAGCACGCCGCCGTAGAACTCGGTCATCGCCGAGCGCACGCCTCCGCTGCCGTCGCCGAACTCGACCGAGGCGCCGTGCGACAGCGACTGGATGCCGGCGGCGATCGCGGCGAGCTGGTCGGCCTGGTCGGCGGACAGCTCGGGGGTACGGCACAGTTTCAGGCCGTCACGGGAGAGCACGAGCGCGTGCCGAGCGCCCGGCGTCCGCTCCAACAGGCCCTCTATCAGCCAGGTGAGCTTCTCGTCCGTGGTCGTCGTGCCGGTCATGAAGTGGTGTCGCCTTCCGGGGTCGGGGAGGTGGACTGTGCTTCGGGGGTGGCGCTCCGGCCGGCACCGGTGCCCGGGTCGTCCGGGGTGCCGCGCACGGCCTCGCGGAAGCTGCTGAAGCGGGCCGTGCGGGCCTTGGTCTCCTCGGCGGTCGGGGTCGGGCGCGGGGCGGCGGGGCCGCTGCCGGAGCGTGTGCGCTCGGCGTCGGCCAGGGTCTGGCCCCGGCGGCGGCGGGGCAGCACCAGCGGCGGCGTGTCGCCGTCCTGGTCCGGGGATTCGTGCGCGGGCACCGGGTCGGGGTCCAGGTCGGTCCCGGCGCGGGACGCGGCGTAGGAGGAGGTGGGGGCCGCGGGGCGCACGGTGGCGCGGTCCGCCGTCCCGCCGTCCGCCGGGGCCGTGCCGTACGCGGTGCCGTGGCCGGTCCCCGGTTCCGTCGCGTCCGCGGCGTGCTCCGGTTCGGCCTCCGTGCCGCCACCCCGCCGTCGCGGGAGGACGACCGGCGCCGGCGACCCGGCCGCGGGGGACTGCGCGGGCCGCGGGGCCTTGCGTGCGGGCGGCAAGGCGGCGGACGCGACGGCGGTGCCGGCCGGTGCGGCGCCGGCGGCCGGGCTCGCGGGCCCGTCCGGCGATACCAGGATGTCCTGCGGGACGAGCATCAGCACGCCCGTGCCGCCGCGGGCCGAGGGGCGGTACGAGACCCGGAGGCCGTAGCGCCGGGACAGCCGGCCGACCACGGCGAGGCCGAGCCGGGTGCCGCTGAGACCGCCGAGTCCGGCCGTCTCGCCGGAGACCGCGCGTTCGGCGCGGCGCAACTGGGCCTCGCCCATGACGAGCCCGCTGTCCTCGACGGACACGATGACCCCGGCCGGGACCTCCTCGACGTAGACGTGGACCTCGGCGGTCGGCGGCGAGAAGTTCGCGGCGTTGTCGAGGAGTTCGGCGAGCGCGTGCATGACGCCCTCGGCGGCGTGCCCGGCCACGGCGGTGTCGCTGGCGGAGTGGAGACGGACGCGCTGGTAGCCGCTGATCCGGCCCATGGCGCCGCGCAGGATCGACTCCATGGCGATGGGCCGGGCCCAGCGGCGGCCCGAGCGGGCGCCGGTGAGGACGGCGACGGAGTCGGCGATCCGGCCGGCCTGCGCGGTGCGGTGGTCGAGGTGGAGCAGGTCGGTGAGCACCTCCTCGTCGTGGTGCTTCTCCTCCATCGCGCGCAGGTCCGCGAGCATGGCGGTGGCCAGGGCCTGCATGCGGCCGGCCACGTTGGCGGTCGCGGACAGCGCGGCGGCCCGGGCGCCTTCGGCCTCGCGCAGCCGGGCGGCCAGCCGCTCGTTCTCCCCGGTCAGCCGGTCGCGCTCCTGTGTCAGCCGGTCGCGCTCGTCGGCGTGTTCCCGGGCCGACCGGGCGGTTGCGGCGTCGTGCTCCTCGCCGAGGAGGCGCAGTTCCCCGGCGTGTTCGTCGGTGAGCCGGCGGAGCGCGGCGGCGTGGTCGTCCGCGAGCCGGGCCAGCTCGTCGGCGTGTTCCCGGGCCGACCGGGCGGTTGCGGCGTCGTGCTGTTCGGTGAGCCGGTCGCGTTCCGCCGCCAGGGTCTCGGCCAGACGCGTCCGTTCCTGGTCCAGCTCGGCGGACAAGCGGGCGCGTTCCCGGGTGAGTTCGCCGGTCAGCCGCTCGTGCCGGTGGCGGAAGTCCTCCGTCAGCCGGGACCGTTCCTGGAGCAGCCGGCCGGCGTCCTGGGTGAGGGCGTCCAGCCGCACCCGGGTGGCTCGCGCCGACAGGACGGCACGGGCGGCCACCGTGGCCGCCGCGCACAGCAGCAGGGCGGCGATCGTCCCGGCCGTCGCGAGGGCACTGCGCGCGGCGTCCGGACCGAGGAGAACGGCGGCGGTGACCGCGGCCGCGGCGAGGACCGCGGTGAGCAGCGGGACGGGCAGCAGGTTGCGGAGGGTGGGGCGGTCGCCGGGGAGCAGGGGAGAGGTCATCAATCAGGGTCCTCGATCGGGTCCTCGGTCGGGTCCGCGGGCGTGCACCGTCTGCTGCGCGCGCCGTCGGGCGGGTTTCATGGCGTTGCCGGACCTGAGGTGCGGTCACTTCTCGGCAGAGGACCGACAACTCTGTGCAACTTCCGGTCACTATAAGAGAGAGAGTGATCGGCTGGGAATAATCTGTTCACAGTGTCACCATGTGGTTATCATCCGGGCACCGCGGGTTCCGCCGTCTCGCCACGTGGGCACGGCGAGGACACGGCGGTTCGCCCCGGGCCGCCGCGGGGCCGCGCCGACCGGTGCCCGCCCAACCGCCGAGGGCCTGGCCGCGAGCGGCTCAGGGGCGGGCACTCGGCCACCACGACGAGACCACCACGCGTCTCGTCACGGAAGCCGGCGGAACCTGGAGCCGGTACGCCCCCGGCGATCACCACCCGATGAGGACCGGCCACGTCCTTGCGCAGGGCCCGCAGGGCCACGACGGCCCTCCACGCGGACGATGTGCGGCCCGGTGCCGTCCCGGCGGCGCGACGTCCGCACGTCCCGACAGCGTCCGGCGGCGCGACGCACATCCCGGCAGCAGCGTTCTCCCGGCCACCGGACTCGTCGGGCGCGGCATACGCCCGGTCCGGGCGGTGGGCGCGGGACGTCGCGGGACGCGCTGACGACCGCGCGCCACGCGGCTGTCGGCGAACTGTCGGTCGTTTGTCGGTGGGCCCTGACACCGTCGTCGTCATGACACGCATCGAGAAGAACGACGGCAGCACGGCCGTGACCGTACGAGGGCTGGTGAAGCACTACGGGGAGACGAAGGCGCTGGACGGCGTCGACCTGGAGGTGCGGGAGGGCACCGTGATGGGGGTGCTCGGGCCGAACGGGGCCGGCAAGACCACCCTGGTGCGGATCCTGTCCACCCTGCTCGCCCCGGACGCCGGCCGGGCCACCGTCGCCGGCTACGACGTCGTACGGCAGCCCCGGCAGCTGCGCCGGGTGATCGGGCTGACCGGGCAGTACGCCTCCGTCGACGAGAAGCTCCCGGGATGGGAGAACCTGTACATGATCGGGCGGCTGCTGGACCTGTCCCGCAAGGACGCCCGCGCCCGCGCCGACGAGCTGCTGGAGCGGTTCTCGCTCACCGAGGCGGCCAGGCGGCCCGCGGCCACCTACTCCGGGGGGATGCGGCGGCGGCTGGACCTGGCCGCGTCGATGATCGGGCGGCCGGCCGTGCTCTTCCTCGACGAGCCCACCACCGGCCTCGACCCGCGCACCCGCAACGAGGTGTGGGACGAGGTGAAGTCCATGGTCGGGGACGGCGTCACCGTCCTGCTGACCACCCAGTACATGGAGGAGGCCGAGCAGCTCGCCGCCGAGCTGACCGTCGTCGACCGCGGGAAGGTCGTCGCGGGCGGCGGGATCGAGGAGCTCAAGGCCAAGGTCGGCGGGCGCACCCTGCGGGTGCGGCCGGCCGATCCGGCGCAGCTGCGGCCGCTGGCCCGCGCTCTGGACGAGCTGGGCATCACCGGGCCGGCCACGACCACCGTGGACACCGAGGGCGGCACCGTGCTGGTACCGGTCCTCAGCGACGACCAGCTGACCGCCGTGGTCGGCGCCGTCACCGCGCGCGGCCTCACGCTCGCCGCCATCAGCACCGAACTGCCCAGCCTGGACGAGGTGTTCCTGTCCCTCACCGGCCACCGCGCCGGCGCCCCGCAGGACGCCGCGCCCGCCGACGACCGTAAGGAGGTCGCCGTATGAGCGCCGCCGTCACCATCCCCGACGCCGACACCCGCATCCCGCTCCGCGCCCACCTGCGCCACACCGGGGCCCTGATCCGCCGCAACCTGCTGTGGATCCGGCAGGACCCCGAGTCGATGTTCGACGCGCTGCTGATGCCGGTCGTCTTCACCCTGCTGTTCGTCTACGTCTTCGGCGGCTCGATCGGGCAGGCCCTGGGCGGCGGGCAGGACGGATACGTGCAGTACGTCATCCCCGGCATGATCGCGATGATGAGCATGACGCTGTCCCAGGGCGTCGGTACCGGCTTCAGCCAGGACTTCAACTCCGGTGTCATGGACCGTTTCCGGTCGCTGCCGATCGGGCGTGGCTCGGTGCTGTTCGCGAAGGTCTCGGTCGAGCTGCTGCGGATGCTGTTCGCGACCACCGTGCTGATGATCGTCGCCGTGCTGGTCGGCTTCGACATCATGAGCTGGCCCGGCGTGTTCGCCGCCGTCGGCCTGTCCACGGCGTTCGCCTCGTCGATCATGTGGGTGTTCCTCACCCTGGGCGTGGTGCTGAAGAACGCGCAGTCCGTGCAGGCGATGGGCTTCCTGGTGCTGTTCCCGCTCCAGTTCGGCTCGTCGATCTTCGCGCCGACGGCGTCGATGCCGGGCTGGTTGCAGGCGTTCACCGACTACAACCCGCTCTCCACGCTGGCGGACGCGGCCCGGGGCCTGATGGTGGGCGGCCCGGTCGCGCACGACCTGTGGGTGACCCTCGGCTGGTCGGTGGCGATCACCGCGGTGATGGCGCCGGTCGCGATCCACAAGTTCCGCACCAAGCACTGAGGACGCGCCGGGGGGTGTGCGGCGCCCTAGCTAGTGCCGCGGCAGGCAACGTTCGCCCCGTCGCGACGCCCGCCACGGGCGAACATTGCCTGCCGCGGCACTAGATCAGGGCGGTGGCCTCCTGCTCTCCGAGGTCGCCGCCCTCGGCGTACGCCGCCTCGAACTCCCCCGCGGCCAGCAGTTCCCGCACCGCCGCGGTGGCCCGGTGGCGTATCTCCCGCTCCTGGGTGAAGACGTGGTGCCGGGACGGCCGCAGCGCGTCGGCGGCGCCGAGACAGCGGGCCGCGTCCCGGGCGCCGGGCCGGCCCTCGCCGCCCGCCAGGGCGAACGCGGCGACGGTCAGGTACACCGATGTCAGCTGCGGCGCCATGGCCTTGGTCAACGGGTCCCCGGCCCGCTCCAGGGCCTGCCGGATCCGTTGCCGGGCCGCCGCGTACTGTCCCTCGGCGACGTCCAGCCAGGCCTCCTGGCCCAGGATGAAGGCGTCGAAGAGAGCGAAGTGGGCGATGTCGAAGTCCTCGCGCAGCAGCCGGATCTGCTCGCGGGCCTCGGCGGCCCGGTCGGTGACGCTGAGCCGGCCCGCCAGGAAGAGCCGCGCGGTGGGCATGGCCTCGCCGCCGGTCCCGTCCAGGGAGTCGATGACCTCCCGCAGGACGCGCTCGCCCCGCTCCGCCTCACCGGCCTCCAGCAGGGCGCCGCCGAGGCGGGCGTTGAGCACCGCCAGCTGGGCGCGGGCGCCGAGCCGTTCGGCGATCTCCATGGCGGCCTGGTAGTCGGCGGCGGCCTTCAGGTGCGCGCCGTCGCGCTCGTGTCCCTCGCCGCGCGCGGAGAGCGCCTCGGCGATGCCCCAGCCGTCGCCGAGGCGCCGGTAGATCTCCAGCGCCTCGTCGGCGTCGCCGACGGCGTCGCAGGACCGCTCGGGGCGGTGCGCGAGGAGGTTGGCGCGGGTCTGCAGGCTGAAGGCGAGCTCCCAGTCGTAGCCGGGGGTCGCCCGGCAGGTCGCCACGGTGGCGTCGAGGATGGCGCGCAGCCGGTCCATGCCGCCGGTCAGCATCACGGCGAAGAACCAGAACATGCCGGGGCTGCGGCAGGTCTGCGGCAGACCGGGCACGTAGGTCCCGGCGATGGTGCGCAGCTTCCGCTGCGCCTGGGGCGTCTGCCAGGCGTCCAGTTCGGTGTCCATGCAGGCGAGGTGGGACAGGTGCACCCCGCGCCGGGCCTCCCAGAGGACCTCGCCGGTCATCGGCGGCGGCTCGGCGGTGGGCCGCCGCCACACCGGGGCGGCCCGGCGGACCGGCTCGGTGAACGGGTCGGGGCCGAGGGCCGTGATCTCCTGGCACCAGTTGCGCGCCTCGATGCGCAGGTCGCGCGCCTGCCAGTACCAGCCGAGCGACAGCGCCAGGCACAGCGCCTCCTGCTCGTCGCGTTCGGCGACGGCGTGCCGCAGCGCGGTGCGCAGGTTCTCGTACTCGCGCTCCAGCCGCTGGATGGCGGCGAGTTGACCGGATCCGCGCAGCTGCGGATCGGTGGTGCGGGCCAGTTCGCGGTAGTACGTCAGGTGGGCGCGCTCGGTGGCGCGGCGCCGACCGGCCTCGTCGAGCCGTTCACGGGCGTACTCGGCGACGGTCTCCAGGAGCCGGTAGCGCATCTCGCCGTCGCCGGACGGGGCGGCCACGACGAGCGACTTGTCGACCAGGGAGCCGAGCGCGTCCAGGGCGGACGGCCCGCACACGGCCTCGGCGGCGGCCAGGTCGCAGCCGCCGGCGAACACCGACAGGCGGCCCAGCACCTCCCGTTCGCCGGCGTCGAGCAGGTCCCAGGACCAGTCCACGACGGCCCGCAGCGTCTGCTGGCGGGGCAGCACGGTCCGGCTGCCGGAGGTGAGCAGGCGGAAGCGGTCGTCCAGCCGGTCGGCGAGCTGGCGGGGCGTGAGCATCCGCAGCCGGGCGGCGGCGAGTTCGATGCCGAGCGGCAGGCCGTCGAGGCGGCGGCAGATCTCGGCGCAGGCCTCGGGGTCGTCGTCCACCCGGAACCCGGGCCGGGCGGCCGACCCGCGGTCGGCGAGCAGCCGCAGCGCGTACGGCTCCGGCAGCGGCTCCACCGGCCGCAGCACCTCCCCGGGCACGCCGAGCGGTTCCCGGCTGGTGGCCAGGACCGTCAGGTGCGGGCAGCGGGCCAGCAGCTCCTCCGCCAGACGGGCGGCGGCGTCCACGACGTGCTCGCAGTTGTCCAGGACGAGCAGCATGCGGCGCCGGGCGCAGTGCTCGACGAGACGGGCGACGGGGTCGTCGTGACGGTCGGCCACGGCGGCCCGCAGCTCCTCGGCGCCGGCACCGTGCAGCACGGTCTCGCGGGCGCCGATCGCGGTGAGCACCGCCTCGGGCACGGCGGCGGGATCGTCGACCGGCGCCAGCTCGGCCAGCCACACCCCGTCGGGGGCCGCGTCCCGTACGGTCTCGGCGGCCTCCTGGGAGAGCCGGGTCTTGCCCGCCCCGCCGGGCCCGAGCAGCGTGACCAGCCGGGCGGTGGCCAGGTCGCCGCGGATGGCCTCGAGGTCGCCGGTCCGCCCGACGAAGGAGGTGAGGCGGGCACGCAGATTGCCCGGCGGCGGGGTGCGGGCGCCGGACGGCGCGGCGGGGCCGGGGGCCGCGCGGTCCGCGCCGTGGCCGGGGCGCCGACGGGCCGCGGGGTCCGGCGGGGCGGCGGTTCGTTCGGCGGGGACCGGGGCCGGGCTCAGCAGGTCGGCGTGCAGGGCGCGCAGCTCGGGGCCCGGGTCGGCGCCCAGCCGGGCGGCGAGCAGCCGGCGCACGTCCTCGTAGGCGGCCAGTGCCTCGGCGGGGCGGCCCGCGTCGCGCAGGGCGCGCAGCCGCAGCGCCTGGAGGGCTTCGTCGAGGGGGTGGCTCTCGCACACGGCGGTCAGCTCGGGCAGTGCCTGCCCGGCCCGGCCGAGCGCGAGGGCGGCGGCGAGCCGGGCGCGCCGCGCGTCCAGCCGGCGGGCCGCGCAGCGGGCCGCCTCGACGGTGCCGTCGGGGAGGTCGGCGAGGGCGGGTCCGTGCCACAGGGCGAGCGCGTCGTCGAGGAGCACGGCGGCCCGGGCGGCATCGCCGTCCGCCAGCGACCGCGCGCCCTCGTCGGCGAGCCGCTCGAAGCGGTGCAGGTCGACGTCGTCGGGCGCGGCGGCCAGCCGGTACCCGCCCTCGGCGGAGGCGACCGCCGTCGCCCCCAGGGTCCGGCGCAGCCGTCCCACCAGCGCTTGCAGGGCCCCGGCCGCGTCGGCGGGCGGATCGCCGTTCCACACCTCGTCCACCAGCAGCCCCGTGGACACCACTCGCCCGGCCCTGAGCGCCAGCACGGTGAGCAGCGCGCGCAACCGCGCCCCGCCGACCGGGACGACCGTGCCGTCGGGGCGGACCGCCTGGGTGGTGCCGAGGATGCGGTAGCGCACGGGCCCCATTGTCTCCGGCAACGGCGGGACCGACGCCTCCGGGTTTCGCCCACGCGTGCGGCGCGAGCGGACGGAGGCCCGGCGGGGAACCTCCCGCCGGGCCGCTGACGTTCCCCCCACGTGCCCGGTACGGTCGACCGCGCACGTCCCGGCCGCCGACCCCGTCCCCCCAGGAGTCCCTCCCATGACCACCGCCGCCTCCCGCCGCGCCGAGCGGCGGATCAGTCCCGTCTTCGCCGGGATCCTGGCCGTCACGGCGGTGACCGGGTGGGCCGCCTGGACCGGGTTCGCGGCGCAGCCCGGGGTGGCCGTCTTCCTGTTCGTCACCGGCGCGTGGGTGGTGTCGCTGTGCCTGCACGAGTACGCGCACGCCCGGACCGCGCTGCACGGCGGCGACATCACGGTGGGCGCGAAGGGCTATCTCACGCTCAACCCGCTGAAGTACACGCACGCGCTGCTGAGCGTCGTCCTGCCGGTGCTGTTCGTGATCATGGGCGGGATCGGGCTGCCGGGCGGCGCGGTGTTCATCGAGCGGGGGCGGATCCGGGGGCGGTGGCGGCACAGCCTGGTCTCGGCGGCGGGACCGCTGACGAACGTGCTGTTCGCGGCCGTGTGCACGGCGCCGTTCTGGCTGGACGCGCTGGACGGGGTGCCCAGCGACTTCCGCTACGCGCTGGCGTTCCTCGCGCTGCTCCAGGTGACGGCCGCGATCCTGAACTTCCTGCCGGTCCCGGGCCTGGACGGCTACGGCGTGGTCGAGCCCTGGCTGTCGTACGGCGTCCGGCGGCAGGTGGAGCCGCTGGCGCCGTTCGGGCTGCTGCTGGTGTTCGCGCTGCTGTGGATCCCGGCGGTCAACGGCGCGTTCTTCGGCGTGGTCGACGCCGTGCTGTGCGGCCTCGGCGTCGGTGACCTGGACACCTACTGCGGGTACGAGCTGTACCGCTTCTGGCGCGGGACGAACGCGTACTGCTCGGTCAGCCCGTGACCGAGTCCCGCCGGGCGGCCCGGCCGCGCCTGAGGTAGTACCAGGCCATGTTCGACGACAGGCCCGCCAGCAGGACCCACACCACGCCCAGCCAGCTGCCGCGGGTGAAGGACAGGACGGCCGCGGCGGCGGCGAGGACGCAGACGGCCAGGGCGTAGAGGGCCAGGCGGGGCATGGTGGTCGGCTCCTGTCGGGGGACACGGCTGGGGATGGCGCTGTCCACCAGTGTCCCCCATGCGGTCAGACGTCCGTGACCCGCAGGCCCGCGTGGGCCTTGTAGCGTCGGTTGACGGAGATCAGGTTGGCGACCAGCGACTCGACCTGGTGCGCGTTGCGCAGCCGGCCGGCGAAGACGCCGCGCATGCCGGGGATGCGGCCGGCCAGCGCCTGCACCGTCTCCACGTCCGCCCGCTCCTCGCCGAGGACCATGACGTCGGTGTCGATCTCCGCGAGCTCCGGGTCCTGGAGGAGCACGGCCGACAGGTGGTGGAAGGCGGCGGTGACCCGGGACTCCGGCAGCAGGGCGGCGGCCTGCTCGGCGGCGCTGCCCTCCTCGGGCTTCAGCGCGTAGGCGCCCTTCTTGTCGAAGCCGAGCGGGTTGACGCAGTCGACGACCAGCTTGCCCGCCAGCTCGTCGCGCAGCGACTCCAGCGTCTTGCCGTGCCCCTCCCACGGCACGGCGACGATCACGATGTCGCTGCGCCGGGCGCACTCGGCGTTCTCGGCGCCCTCGACGCCGTGCCCCAGTTCCTCGGCGGCGGCCTGCGCGCGCTCGGCGGCGCGCGAGCCGAGGATCACCTTCTGGCCGGCCCGGGCGAACCGGTAGGCGAGGCCCTTGCCCTGCGGCCCGGTCCCGCCGAGCACTCCGACCACCAGCCCGGAGACGTCGGGCAGGTCCCAGGGGCCCGTGGCGGGGGCCTTCGCGGGCTTCTCAGCGGCAGAACTGTCGGTAGAGGTCATGGGCCAGACTCTACGTCCGCCCCGCCGGGCCGTGGGGCCGGACGAGGCGGTCCACGGGCAGCCGCAGGAACGCGATCCGCTCGTACGCGCCGAGGTCACCGGTCTCGTACAGCAGCCCGACCGTGTGCGCGTCGACGCGGACCAGGTCGGAGTAGGCGGCGGGCAGGCCGTCGACGGTGTGGGCGTCGCGCCAGGTGGCGCCGTGGTCGGTGGAGGCCCGCACGGTCATCAGGCCGCGGCCGCCGGGGAGGGCGGGGCCGGAGAAGAGCAGCACGTCGGGCTCGCCCAGGTGCAGCAGGCTCGCCTGGCAGACGGGGCCGGCCAGGCCCGCCTGCGGGCGGAAGGGCCGCACCAGTGTGCGGCCGCCGTCCGCGGAGTGGGCGTCGGCCCGGTTGCCGGGGGACGGGGAGGCGTCGCGGGTGTTGAAGTAGACGCGCCCGTCCGGCAGTTCGGCGGCGGTGGTCTCGTTGGCGTTGACGTGGCCGTGCGTGTTCTGGTCCAGGTAGCCGAGATACCAGGTCTCGCCGCGGTCGTCGCTGAGCAGGCAGTGGCCGCCGTTGTACTTCGCCTCGTCGCCGAGGTCGGTGCCGGTGGGCGGCACGGTGTGGTTGCCGGGGACGACGACCCGGCCGGTGCTCAGCTGGAGAGCGTGCCCGGGGGTGGTGGCGTACCAGCGCCAGCCGGGGTGCTTGACCTGCCCGGTGATCTCCCTGGGCGCGGACCAGCCGCGCCCGTCGTCGTCGCTGTGCTGCACCCACACCCTCCTGCCGTCGGCCTCGCCCACCTCGCCGCGCAGGATGCGGTGTTCGGAGGCGGACGCGGCGGAGCGGACGTGGACCAGGAGGATCCGGCCGGTGTCGAGGACGACGGGGGCGGGGTTGCCGGCCAGGCCGGCGCCGTGGCGGGCGGCGACCTGCAACGGGCCCCAGGTCCGGCCGCCGTCCGGGGAGCGCTTCAGCACGATGTCGATGCGGCCCCAGTCCTTCGCCGAGTCGGCCCTGCCCTCGCAGAAGGCGAGCAGGGTGCCGTCGTGGGCGCGCACGACGGCCGGGATCCGGTAACTGGCGTATCCCTCACGGCCGGCGCGGAAGGGGACGGTGGCTGCGGACATGGGCGGCTCCTTGTGCCTGGCCGGTGCGTTCGCCCCGCGTCGGTGGCCGGCCGGCCGGGGATCCGGCCGGCCCGTGCCCCTCCTGGGCGAATGTGCGGTGAACTCGGGGTCACGAGTGATTCGTTGCGGCAGGATGCGGGGGCATGGACGCCGTACGGGTCGCGTTGCTGCGCGAAGTGCTCGCCGGGACGGAGTGGTTGGGGGCCACACGGAGGTTCGCCGGGACGCTGCGCGGGTCGGTGGTGGCGCACGGCGGGGGGCTGCTGCTGGTCGGCACGCCGGAGTACGAGCCGTGGCACCTGGCGGCGCACCTGGTGGACGAGGCGGCCTGGTCCGGTACGCCGGAGCTGGCACCGACCCTGGTGCGCCACGGCGCGCGCCCCTCGGACCCGGCCCACCTGGCGGTCGGGCTGGGGCGGATCGAGGCGGCGCGGCGGGGCGAGACGCTGCTGGTGGTGTCGCCGCAGGGGCCCGGCGACACGCTGCTGGAGCGGGTGCACGACGCGCGGCGGGCCGGGGCGACGGTGCTGGCGCTGGGCGCCGCCGAGGGGGACCTCACGACGATGGCGCACGACGCGCTGGCCGTCGGGGCGGAGTCGGAGCTGGACCTGGACACCGTGCAGCACCTGGTGAGCGCGGCGGCCGGCGAGAACCCGCTGCCGTCGCCACGGGGCCGGCGGCGCCTGCGGGACCGCCTCTCCCGCCTCGCGGACCGGCTGACGGCCCCGCCGCCGCCGCGCTGGTAGCCGCCGGGGCGGGCACGGCGGCGCGGCCGAGGCGGAGGCCGCGGGCCCCGGCCGCCGTGGCGGCCCCGGTCCGGGGCTCGGGGTGCGGCACTGCGGCGTCACGGCGTCACGGCTCGCGGTGCGTGGGCGTCCGGTTCCGGCGTGGCCTCAGTCCTCCTCGCGCTCCCCCCGCCCCACCCTGTCGTGCCACCGGGGGTCGTTCTCCCACTCCAGGTTGCGCTCGCGGGCCGTCTCCATCGCGTGCTCGGCCTCGGCCCGGCTCGCGTACGGGCCGAAGCGGTCCTTGGCCGGGCACTCCGGGCCCTCCTCGACCTTCCTGTGCTCCAGGCAGTAGTACCACTCGCCCGGCTTCCCGACCGCGCGCTTCTTGAACAGGGCCATGACCGGCTCCTTTCGCCAGGGGACATGGTCTCGTATGCCCGCTGGTTAGACTCGCTGACATGTCTGGCCAGTCACTGCTCGTACCAGGGGAGCTGTCTCCCACCCGTTCCGTGCCCGGAAACATCCGCCGGCCCGAGTACGTCGGCAGGCCCGCGCCGGCTCCGTACACCGGCCCCGAGGTGCAGACCCCGGAGACGGTCGAGGCGATGCGGGTCGCGGGGCGGATCGCCGCGCAGGCGATGGCGGAGGCCGCGCGGGCCATCGCGCCGGGCGTGACCACGGACGAGCTGGACCGGATCGCCCACGAGTTCCTGTGCGACCACGGCGCCTACCCCTCCACGCTCGGCTACCGGGGCTTCCCGAAGTCCCTGTGCACCTCGGTCAACGAGGTCATCTGCCACGGCATCCCCGACTCGACGGTCCTGCGGGACGGCGACATCGTCAACCTGGACGTGACGGCGTACATCGGCGGGGTGCACGGCGACAACAACGCCACGTACCTGGTGGGGGACGTCGACGAGGAGAGCCGGCTGCTGGTGGAGCGCACGCGGGAGTCGCTCAACCGGGCGATCAAGGCGGTCCGGCCGGGCCGGCAGATCAACGTCATCGGGCGGGTCATCGAGTCGTACGCCAAGCGCTTCGGCTACGGCGTGGTCCGCGACTTCACCGGCCACGGCATCAACGCGTCGTTCCACTCGGGCCTGATCGTCCCGCACTACGACGCCCCGCACGCGACCACCGTGATGCAGCCCGGCATGACCTTCACCATCGAGCCGATGCTGACGCTGGGGACGTACGAGTACGACATGTGGGACGACGGCTGGACGGTCGTCACCAAGGACCGCAGGCGGACGGCGCAGTTCGAGCACACGCTGGTGGTGACGGACACCGGCGCGGAGATCCTGACCCTGCCGTGACCGCCCGCACCCGCACCGCACAGCGAAAGGCCCGCCCTCGGAGGGCGGGCCTTTCGCTGTGCGGTGCGGGTGCGGCGCGGGGGAAAGGAGGGTACACAGATACCGACAGGACGTCGGAAACCTGTTGACTTAGGTGAGCCTAACCATAGAAAACTGAGCCCATGGACTCCTTCTCGACCCTCATCCGCACGGCCACCCACGAGCAGCACGTGGAGGCGGAGACCTCGACCTTCATGAGCGGTCTGCTCGGCGGCCGGCTGGGGGTGGACGCGTACGCGCGCTACACCGAGCAGCTGTGGTTCGTGTACGAGGCCCTGGAGGCCGGCGCGGACCGGCTGGCGCCGGACCCGGTGGCGGGCCCCTTCGTCCGGCCGGAGCTGTTCCGGCTGCCCGCGCTGGAGCGGGACCTGGCGCACCTGCGCGGCCCGGACTGGCGGGCGACCCTCACCGCGCTGCCCGCCACCCGGGCGTACGCGGACCGGATCGCGGAGTGCGCCCGCGACTGGCCGGCCGGCTATGTGGCCCACCACTACACCCGCTACCTCGGCGACCTGTCCGGCGGCTGGCTCATCCGCGACCGGGCCGAGCGGACGTGGGGCTTCGCACGCAAGGGCGACGGCGTCCGGTTCTACGTCTTCGAGGAGATCGGCAACCCGGCGGCGTTCAAGCGGGGGTACCGCGAGCTGCTGGACGCGATCGAGGCGGACGAGCTGGAACGGCAGCGGGTCGTGGCGGAGTGCAAGAAGGCGTTCGCGCTGAACACCGCGGTGTTCCGGGCGCTGGGGAAGGAGTTCCCGCTCTCGGCGTGAGCGGCGCACCGACGGGACGGGTCCCTCTCGCGTCGGGTGAGCGGGACCCCGGCCGGCCCGGGCCGTGTGCCCGGCGTGTCCTGCTCAGGAGTCGAAGACGCCCCGGTGGCAGAGCTCGCCCGCCCGGGCGAGGTCGGCGGTCTCGGTGTCGACCTCGCCCGCGTACGGGCTGCACGGGACGGGGCCGGCGGAGCCGTCCCGGTGGTCGCCGAAGGCCGTCGCCGCAGCGGCACCGGTGGCGGTCAGGGCGGCGGCCAGGGCGGTCGCGGCCAGGGCGGATCGGACGCGCATGGGGCTCCTCTCGCGCTGCTGAGCGGTCACGCCCATCGGTCCCCCGTCCCCACGGCACGCACACGGGACTCCCCCGGACGGACGCGCACCGGTGGTCAGCGCTCCAGCCCGACCCGGCCCCCGATCTCCACCCACCCTTCCGGCTGCGGCGCGGTCAGCAGCTGCGAACCGGCGCCCTGCGTGATGTTCAGGGCGCGGTCCAGCCGGGCCGTGAGCAGCAGCGCGGCGGCGCCGGTCGCCTCGTCCTCGTCCGCGCCGGCGCCCCGGCCGGGGAACCCGCGGGCCCGCACCCGCCCCGCCGCCTCGTCCTCCCACGCCCAGGCGTACACCCGGCCCGGCGGCGCGCCGGGCGTCTCCGCGTCCGGGGGCGGCACGGTCAGGTCGTCCACCTCGGCGGCACCGGCGTACTGGCGCAGCGCGCACGGCCGCGGCCACTCCGGACGCACCTCGATCCAGCTGAACTCCCCGTCCTGCCGGGCGCCCACCACCCCGGCGGGCGTGACCAGTTCGGGCACGTCGAGCAGCCAGGCCGTGCCGACGCAGGGGTGGCAGGCGAACGGCAGGCGCGCGTCGGGCGTGTAGAGGTCGATGACGCCGCGCTCGGGATCGTCCACGAACACGATCTCGCCGAACCCGAGTTTCGCCGCGAGCGCCTGCCGCTCCCGCGGTTCCGGGACGACCGAGCCGTCACGGACGACGGCCAGTTCGTTCCCATAGCCCCCGTTCGCCGCGCAGAAGACGCGCAGCACGTCGTAATCAGTCACCCGGGCATTCAAACATCACTGGCCGGTGAGGCAGGGGGGTACCGGATGACGGCGCCCCGGGAGAAGGCCGCCGCCGGGCGGCCGCGCGGTCCGCGACCGGCCCGCCGGGGTGCTTCCGCACCCGCGCACCGGGGCGGTCCTGGTGTGGTCCTCCCGTCGGGACCGGTGAACTCCAGGTCACGGTGCGGTCGCTGTACCCGGTCCGGCCGTCCGCGCCGTGGGGCGCCCCGGTAGGGTTCGCCTCCGGGAAGGGGAAGGGGAAAGGACCCGATGAGCTGGGATCGCGGCCCTCGCAGGCTTCGCAGGCTGGACCGGAGTGCGCTCATGGCCGCTTCGCTGACCGCTCTGTCGCTGACGGCGAGCGGATGCGTGGTGGTGCACGGGGAGCGGGAGGTGCTGCCGGGCGCGACCGAGGCCGAGGCGGCCGAGGCGCTGGCGGACTTCACGAGCGCGTACAACAAGGCGGACAAGTCGTACGACAGCTCCCTGGACGCCGGCCACGTCACCGGGCCGCTGGCCGACATCGACGAGGCCCGGCTGAAGGCGGGCCACGTCATCCACCCGGGCGGCAACCCCGACCACTCGCCGCTGGAGTTCAGCGACGTCGAGTACACCATCCCCAAGAAGGCGGGCTG
This sequence comes from Streptomyces cinereospinus, assembly GCF_042430725.1. Taxonomy (NCBI): domain Bacteria; kingdom Bacillati; phylum Actinomycetota; class Actinomycetes; order Kitasatosporales; family Streptomycetaceae; genus Streptomyces; species Streptomyces cinereospinus. Next base: position 60,500 of record NZ_JBHMCY010000010.1, read on the forward strand.
GCCGCGCTGGTTCCTCGCCGACGCCAGGGCCGACCGGGGCGGTGACGCGCGCTGGCTGCTGGTGTTCACCCGGGACGGGCTGACCGACCAGTGGGAGGTGTCGTACCTCACCCTGGTGGCGCCGGAGAAGATGCCCGAGTTCAAGAAGGACCAGGACGGCTGGGCGGAGGCCCTGCCCGTCGACTCGGCCGAATTCGCCGTGAACCCGGCCGAGCTGGGCACGAGGTACGTCTCGTATCTGCAACGGGGCGGGGACGGCTTCGCGGCCGGCACGCACACCGACGTGTGGCGCGGGGAGCGGGAGAAGGACAAGGAACGGCCCGGTCTGGTCACCCAGTACATCGACGAGCCGCTGAGCGAGGGCGACTACGCGCCGGTCGCGCTGCGCACCGCGGACGGCGGGGCGCTGGTGTTCTTCACCACCCACCACTACGAGAAGCAGACCGCCGCGGCGGGTACCTCGGTGCCGGCGCCCGGCGCGGACGTCGAGGCGCTGACCAGCGGCGAGATCAAGCAGTCGCTGACGATGGAGTTCGTCTCCAACCAGGTGGCCCTGGACCCGAAGAAGGGGGCCGGCGCGCAGGAGGTGACGGTGCTGGGCCGGATCCAGGGGCTGACGTCGGCGAAGGGCGAGTAGCGCCAGGACCTGTCCGCCGCTTCCCGTCGTCCGCCGAAGCGCGGCGGCGGGAAGGGCCGGACAGGCCCTACTGGCGCAGCGGCCAGGCCGAGCCCGCGTGGTCGGGCTCGGCGCGCGCGTGCCGCGCGCAGGCGTCGGTGAGCGCCTCCAGCAGGGTCAGCGGGTCGGGCAGCGGATGCTCGGGGCCGCGCACCCAGTGCACGCTCTGCTCGTCGCCGGGGAGCCGGGCCGGGGGGACGAGGACGTAGGAGCCGCGGCAGTGCCAGCGCAGGCCCGGGTGCTCGTCCATCGTCTCGGGGTGACAGTCGAGTTCGCACGGCCACCACTCGTCCTCCTCCTCGGGGGTGCCGCGGGTGAGGGTGAAGAAGAGCATGCGGCCGTCGTCGCCGGCGGCGACCGGGCCGACCTCGATGTCCGAGGCGAGCAGCCGGTCCAGGGCCTCCCGGCCGGCCCGCAGCGGCACGTCCAGGACGTCGTGCACCATGCCGGTGGCGGTGATGAAGTTGGCCTGCGGCTGGTGGCGGGCCCAACGCTCGATCTGCGCGCGGTCGGTGGTGGACTGCGTCTGCCAGGCGAACGACACCGGGTGCCGGGCGGGGGTCGGACAGCCGACGCGGTCGCAGGAACAGCGGTAGCCGGGCGCCGGGTGCGCGGCGGGCGCCAGCGGCAGCCCCGCGGCGGCGGCGGCCAGCAGCAGGGCCTCCCGGCCGTCGTCGCCGGCGGCGGCCTCCTTCGGACGGCGTCCGCGCAGCCACTGGGAGAGTTTGCCCTGCCGGCCGGAGCGGCCGCCGAACTCCGCGCTCATCTATCCCCTCGCCTCGCCTGTTGGACGGACAGCATGCCTCATGGTCCCACCATCCTGCGCCTCAGGGGGCCGCAGTCCCCAACCGGGGCGGGGGCGGGAGACATGCCCCACACGGGAGATGACGGACGGCCACCGCGGGTCACGCGCGGTCAGCGCGGTGCGATGCCGTGCAGCGCGTAGTCGACGAGGGTGTCGGCGTAGGCGTGGGTGATCGGCGCCGTGCGCTGCAACCAGCGCTGGGCGAGCGGGGAGACGAAGAGTTCCAGGGCGATGCGGGGGTCGACGTCGGCGCGGACGTGGCCGGCGTCCTGGGCCGAGCGCAGCCGCTGGACGTAGAGCTGGAGCTGGGGTTCGAGGAGCTTGGTGACGAACTCGCGGCCCAGTTGCTCGTTGACGACGCCCTCGGCGGCCAAGGCGCGGGCCGGGACCTCGAACTGGGGGTCGAGGAGTTCGTCGACGGTGGCGCGCAGGACGGACTTCAGGTCGGCGGCGAGGTCGCCGGTGTCCGGGACGGCGTACTCGGCGCCGGGCCGGGCGTCCTGGCCGGCGGCCTGTTCGGCCGCCTGCGCGCCGAGGTCGAGGAAGGCCTCCATGAGGACGTCCGCCTTCGACGACCACCACCGGTAGATCGTCTGCTTGCCGACGCCGGCGCGGGCGGCGACGCCCTCGATGGTGGTCCGGGCGTAGCCGACCTCCCCGACCAGCGCGAGGGCGGCGGCGTAGATCGCGCGGCGGGACTTCTCGCTGCGGCGGGTGGAGTCGGAGGTGGGCTTCCTGGCCATGCGGCGAATCTATCAGGTTGACAAGACGGTGCGTCTCGCCGGATGCTCGGAGCATAAGCGAGACGATACGTCTCGTATCCCAGAAGAGCGACGGAAGCACGACCACCAGGGAGGCACCCATGACCCGAGGCGGAGCCGGAAACATGCTGGGCGTCGGCGGCACGCGCCGGAACCTGGGCCGCAAGGCCCTGCGCGGCGACGGCCGCGGCGGCCGGCCGGCCGTCCTCGACGCCCGGGCCCAGAAGCGCGAACTGCTGCGCAGGTTGCAGGAGAGGAACGCCAAGAGGGCGGACGCACCCGCCGAAGAGGCGCAGGCACGGGAGTGAGCCCCCGCGCCGGGCGGCCGTGTCACACGGGCCAGGCGTCGCCCCAGTCGGCGTCACGGGCGGCCTTGTAGAGGTCGCCGTGGCGCTTGGTGACGGTCGCCCGGCGCAGCAGGGGCTCGCTCTCGCAGAGGTCGAGCAGGACCTGGCCCTTGCGGATCTGCGGTCGGCGCACCACGCGGGAGGCGGCCGGGGCGGGCGCGAAGCGGGTCGCGGCGACGTAGCTGAACTTCTCGTCCTCGTAGGCGAGGGAGCCGCCCTTGACCTGGCGGTGCAGCGAGGAACGGCTGACCCGCGCCGAGAAGTGGCACCAGTCCGTGCCGGGGGCGATCGGGCAGGCGGCGCTGTGCGGGCAGGGGGCGGCGACGTGGAAACCGGCGCCGGTCAGGCGGTCGCGGGCCTCGATGACGCGGGCGTAGCCGTCGGGGGTGCCGGGTTCGACGATCACGACGGCCCGGGCGGCGGTGGCGGCGGCGTCGACGAGGGCGGCGCGGTCGGGGGCGGTGAGCTCGTTGAGGACGTAGGAGACGGTGACGAGGTCGGTGCTGCCGATGCTGAGCGCCGCCCCGATCCGGGAGCGCTGCCAGCGGACGTCCCGCAGCGCCGGGTGGGCGGCGGCGATCTCCCGGCCCAGCGCGAGGGCGGGCTCCGCCCAGTCGAGCACGGTGACCGGGCGCGTTCCCTCCCAGGTGGCGCTCGCGGCCCAGGTCGCGGCGCCCGTGCCGCCCCCGACGTCCACCTGGCCGGCGGGCGCCCAGCCCGGCGCGGCGTCCGCGAGCGCGCCCAGCGCCGCCGAGACCGCCTCGAAGGTGGCCGGCATCCGGTACGCGGCGTACGCCACCACGTCCGCCCGGTCCCGCAGGATCGGCGCGTCGGTCGGCGTGGCCCCCCGGTAGTTCGCGATCAGCCGCTCCACGGCCTGCGCGGCCTGCCGGGGCGGCAGGCCGTCGAGGAGGCCGGCCAGGGCGGTGCGGAGGGTCTCGGAGGGGGACAGCGGGGCGTTCACCGTGCGATTCTCTCAGGTCGCCGGCGTGGTCACACGCCCCGTACCGCCCAGGCCATTCGGGACCCGGCGCCCGCCCGCGGCCTGCTGTCCGGGGCCCGGCGCCGCGGGTGGACCGTGTTGGCCAGCAGGACCAGGAAGGTGTCCGTCGCCCGGTCCACGACCAGGGACGTGCCCGTGAACCCGGTGTGGCCCGCCGCCCCCTTGCCCGCCAGCTCCCCCATGAACCAGCGCTGGTCCAGCGCGAAGCCCAGCCCGGGCGGCGTCAGCATCAGGTCCACGAAGTCCGGGCCCAGGATGCGCGCCGGGCCGTACGAACCGCCCGCCAGCAGCGCGCGGCAGAACACCGCCAGGTCCCGGGCCGTGGAGAACAGCCCCGCGTGGCCGGCCACCCCGCCCAGCGCCCAGGCGTTCTCGTCGTGGACCTCGCCGCGCAGCATCCCGCGGTCGGCCTTGGCCCACGGGCGGCGCTGGTCCTCCGTCGCCGCGGCGTCCGGGCACGGGCCGAAGCGGGTCGACGTCATGCCCAGCGGGCGGGTGATGCCGTCGCGGACCAGCACGTCCAGGGGGCGGCCGGTGACGCGCTCCAGGACGTACTGGAGCAGGAGCAGGTTCAGGTCGGAGTAACGGTGGACGCCCGGCGGGCCGGCCGGGGCCTCCGCGCGGAGCAGGGCCAGGCGTTCGTCGGCCGTCGGGCAGTCGTACAGCGGCAGGTCGGGACGCAGGCCCGAGGTGTGGGTGAGCAGCCCGCGGACCGTGACGCCGTGCCGGGCGGCGGCCCGGAACTCGGGGAGGTACGCGCCGACCGGCCCGTCGATGGCGAGCGTGCCGCGTTCGATCTGCTGCACCGCGGCGACGGCCGTGAAGAGTTTGGTGAGCGAGGCCAGGTCGAAGGGCGTGCCGACGGTCATCGGCACGCGCTCGGCGGCCGGCAGTTCCACGCCCGCGTCGGCCGCCGCGTCGTACGCCGCGTACCGCACCGCGTACCCCGCCGCCTCGTGCACCGCGAGCACCGGGCCCCGTCCGGCGGCCACGACGACGCCCGGCGCCCACGGGTGGTCCCCGGCCGTCAGCTGCCGGACCTCGCGGACCAGCCGGCACAGTTCGCCGGGGTCGAGACCGGCCCGCTCCGGGGCACCGGCGCGCAGTCTGGCGCTCAGTTCTCCTCCCCCGCGCTCTCGGCCGCGCCCCGACGGGCGGCGCCGACGCCCTCCGCGCCCGCCCGGGTCTGCCAGGGGCGGCACATTCCCGCGAAACAGGCGGTGGCCGCCAGTGCGGCGGCCAGCTGGACGACGGCCATCGGCACCGCCGTGTGCTCGCCGGCGACGCCGACCAGCGGGGAGGCGACCGCGCCGACGAGGAAGGACGACGTGCCGAGCAGGGCGGAGGCGGACCCGGCGGCGCGCCGGACCCGCGTCAGGGCCAGCGCCTGGGTGTTGGGCAGCGTGATGCCCATCGCGCTCATCAGCACGAACAGCGCGCCGGCCACGGGGACGAGCCCCACCTCGCCGAAGACGCCCAGCGACATCAGCAGCAGGGCGGTGGCGGCCAGGACGACGATGCCCAGGCCGGTGGCGAGCACCCGTTCCAGGCGGACCCGCCCGGCCAGCACCTTGCCGTTGAGCTGCCCGGCGGCGACGAGGCCCAGCGAGTTCAGGCCGAACAGCAGGCTGAACGTCTGCGGGGAGGCGCCGTAGATCTCCTGGACGACGAACGGGGACGCCGAGATGTAGGCGAACAGCGCGGCGAAGGCGAAGCCGCCGGCGAGCATGTAGCCGGTGAAGGGCGGGTCCGCGAGCAGGCGGCGCATGGCGCCCAGCGCCTCGCCGACCCCGCCGCCGTGCCGTCCGGACGCGGGCAGGGTCTCCGGCAGCCGGAGCCACACGACCGCGGCGAGCAGCAGCCCCACCGCGGTGAGCAGGACGAACACGCCCCGCCAGTCCGTCACCCGCATGAGCTGCCCGCCGATCAGCGGCGCCACGATCGGCGCGACACCGGAGATCAGCATCAGGGTGGAGAAGAACCGGGCCATCGCCGTGCCGTCGTACAGGTCCCGGACGACGGCCCGGGCGATGACGATCCCGGCGGCGCCCGCGAGCCCCTGGAGCAGCCGGAAGGCGACCAGCGTCTCGACGGTGGGCGCGAGCGCGCACAGCGCGGTGGCGACGACGTACACGGCGAGTCCGGCCAGCAGCGGGCGGCGGCGGCCCCAGCGGTCGCTCATCGGGCCGACCACCAGCTGGCCCAGCGCCATGCCGGCCAGGCAGGCGGTGAGGGTCAGCTGCACGGTCGCGGCGGGCGCGTGCAGCGACCGGGTGACCTCCGGCAGGGCCGGCAGGTACATGTCCAGGGCGAGCGGCGGGGTGGCGGTCAGCCCGCCGAGCACCAGCGTGACCAGCAGGCCGGTGCGGCGCGGCGCACGCACGGGCGGCCGCGCCGGTGCCGCGGCCGCCGGCAGGTCCGGTATCGGTGCCCCCTCGGGCATGTACCCCTCCCTCTTCGAGCAGTCCGGTCCCTATGCTCTCAGTCCGAACATGACGACCGGTGTCGTCGAATGGAACGAACGGGACCCGACGAGAACGAGGGTGGGGCGCGCATGGGCGCGGACAGCGTGCGGTGGGGGATCCTGGCGACGGGCGGGATCGCGGCGGCGTTCACGGCGGATCTGGTGGATCTGCCGGACGCCGAGGTGGTGGCGGTGGCCTCGCGGAGCGCGGAGTCGGCGGAGGCGTTCGCGGAGCGGTTCGGGATCGCCCGGGCGTACGGCGGCTGGGACGCGCTGGCGCGGGACGAGGACGTGGACGTGGTGTACGTCGCGACCCCGCACGCGGCGCACCGGGCGGCCGCCGGGCTGTGCCTGGCGGCGGGGCGGAACGTGCTGCTGGAGAAGCCGTTCACGCTGAACGCGCGGGAGGCGGCGGGGCTGGTGGCGCTGGCGCGCGAGCGCGGGCGCTTCCTGATGGAGGCCATGTGGATGTACTGCAGTCCGCTGGTGCGCCGGCTGAAGGCGCTGGTCGACGACGGGGCGGTCGGTGAGGTGCGCAGCGTGCACGCCGACTTCGGGCTGTCGGGGCCGTTCCCGCCGTCGCACCGGCTGCGGGACCCGCAGCAGGGCGGGGGCGCGCTGCTGGACCTCGGGGTGTACCCGGTGTCGTTCGCGCAGCTGCTGCTCGGGGAGCCGTCGGACGTCGCGGCGCGGGCGGTGCTCTCGGACGAGGGCGTCGACCTCCAGACGGGGGCGCTGCTCACCTGGGAGAGCGGCGCGCTGGCCTCGCTGCACTGCTCGCTCGTGGGCGGTACGCCGGTGACGGCCTCCGTCACCGGCAGCCGCGGCCGCATCGACGTCCCGCACGGCTTCTTCAGCCCCGGCCGCTTCGTGCTGCACCGCGACGGCCGCGAGCCCGAGGAGTTCGTCCACGACCCGGCCGCCGGCGCCGCGCACGACAGCCTCAAGCACGAGGCCCGCGAGGTGATGCGCGCCCTGCGGGCCGGCGAGACCGAGTCGCCGCTGGTCCCGCTCGACGGCACCCTCGCCGTGATGCGGACGCTCGACACGATCCGGGACCGCGTCGGCGTCCGTTATCCGGGCGAGGCCCCCGAGGCGGACCCCACGGCGGAACTCACACCTGCCTGAGCCCCTGCTCGCCCACCTGGGTGACGAAGGACGCGGCCGTCGTGACCGGTGCCCCGGGCACGGTCACGTACGGCACCGTCCGGAAGTCGGCCCGGGCCTGCTCCTGCCCCAGCGCGACGGTCACGTAGCCGCGCCGCCCGTTGTAGAACTTCATGTGCGGGTTGGCGGTCGTGTACGTGGTCCAGTTGGCGGGCCGGTCCGAGCCGTCCCGGCCGCTGGCGATCGACGTGGCGACGATCTCGGTGCCCAGCGTGCGCGACGCCGGGTCGTCGAAGTCGTCCTTGATGTCGAAGGCGTAGCCGACGTGCACGTCACCGGTGAGCACCATCAGGTTCTCGACGCCGGCCGCCTTCGCGCCGTCCAGCACCCGGCGGCGCGAGGCGCGGTAGCCGTCCCAGGCGTCCATGGACACCCGGGAGGGCTCCGTCAGGTCGAACTTGCGCTGGGAGAAGGTGACCTGCTGCGGGACGACGTTCCACAGCGCCCGCGACCGCTGCCAGCCGTCGAGCAGCCAGCGCTCCTGCGTCGCGCCGGTCATGGTGCGGGCCGGGTCGTCGGCCTCCGGGCCGGGCACGTCGGAGCCGTCGCCGTAGGCCTGGTCGGAGCGGTACTGCCGGGTGTCGAGCACGTCGAACTGGGCGAGCCCGCCCCACTCCAGCCGGCGGTAGAGCCGCATGTCCGGGCCCTCGGGCAGCTGCGGGCGGCGCAGCGGCTGGTTCTCCCAGTAGGCGCGGTAGGCGGAGGCGCGGCGCAGCAGGAACTCCTCCGGCGGGACGGAGTTCTCGGGCATGTCGTCCGCGTAGTTGTTCTCGGTCTCGTGGTCGTCCCAGGTGACGACGAAGGGGTGCGCGGCGTGCGCGGCGCGCAGGTCCGGGTCGGACTTGTACAGGGCGTACCGCAGCCGGTAGTCCTCCAGCGTCACGGTCTCGCGGTTGAACAGGCCGGGCAGGGTGCGGTCGGTGTAGTTGCGCTGGCCGCCCACCGCGTTGACGGCGTACTCGTAGAGGTAGTCGCCGAGGTGGAAGACCACGTCGACGTCCTCCTGGGCGAGGTGGCCGTACGCCGTGAAGTAGCCGTCGTGGTACGCCTGGCAGGAGACGGCGGCCAGGGTGAGGCCGGAGACCCGGTCGAAGGGGGCGGGCGCGGTGCGGGTACGGCCGGCCGGGCTGATCCAGCGGCCGGCGCGGAAGCGGTAGTAGTAGACGCGGCCCGGCTCCAGGTGGCCGGCCTCGACGTGCACGGTGTGGTGGAACTCGGGGTGCGCGGTGGCGGTGCCGCGCCGGACCGGGCGGCGGAAGTGCTCGTCGCGGGCGAGTTCCCAGTGCACGGTGACCCGCTCGGCCGGCAGGCCGCTGTCGGGCTGGTAGGGGGCGGGGGCGAGGCGGGTCCACAGCAGCACCGAGGTGGGCTGCGGGTCGCCGGAGGCGACGCCGAGGGTGAAGGGGTCGTCGGTGAGCCGGGCGGCGTCGAGTTCGGCGGCGCCGGCGACGCCCGCGGTGGGCAGGTTGACCGCGAAGGCGAGCGCGGCGGCGGCGCCGGTGGCGGTGAGGAAGCGGCGGCGGCCGATGTGCCGGGCGGCGGCGCGCAGTTCGGGGGCGTGCTGGGGCTGACGGGCTGCGGGTGTCATCCGGTTCTCCCCTGGCGATCCGGTGGACCGCTCTGTCGGTGCGGAGCGGAAAGGTGCAGGTGGCATTCGAATCGCCGGGGACGACGAGAGCTTGGCACGTACACAACACCCGCATGTCGGACTCGTGAGTTCCGGATGGCGGGCCGTCTCCTACGCTGCCGGGCTATGAATGCGAAGCAAACCGCCGGGCGGCAGTCGAGGATCGCGGTCGTGACGGGTGCGGGCTCGGGGATCGGGCGCGCGGTCGCCGTGGAACTGCTGGGCGCGGGCTGGTCGGTGGCGCTGGCGGGCCGCCGGGCGGCCCCGCTGGAGGAGACGGGGGCCATGGCGCCCCGGGGCGGCTGGCTGGCCGTCCCCACGGACGTGGCGCGGGAGCCGGACGTGGACGCGCTGTTCGCGGCGGCCGTCGAGCGGTTCGGCCGGGTGGACCTGCTGTTCAACAACGCGGGGACGTTCGGGCCGGGCGGGGTGCCGGTGGAGGACCTGTCCTACGACGCCTGGCGGCACGTGGTGGACACCAACCTCAACGGGGCGTTCCTGTGCGCGCGGGCGGCGTACCGGCGGATGAAGGAGCAGGACCCGCAGGGCGGCCGGATCATCAACAACGGGTCGGTCTCGGCGCACGCGCCCCGCCCGCACTCCGCCGCCTACACGGCCACCAAGCACGCGCTGACCGGCCTGACCAAGTCCCTGGCGCTGGACGGGCGGGCGTACCGGATCGCGGTCGGGCAGATCGACGTCGGCAACGCGGCGACCGACATGACCGCGGCGATGCGGACGGGCGCGCTGCAGGCGAACGGCGAGGTGGTGCCGGAGCCGGTGATGGACGTGGCGGACGTGGCGCGCACGGTGCGGCACATGGCGGAGCTGCCGCTGGAGGCCAACGTGCAGTTCGCGACGGTGCTGGCGACGACGATGCCGTACGTCGGGCGCGGCTGAGCCGGAACGGCCGTGCGAGGAAAGGATCTCCCGGTCGATCCCGTCGGCCAGGTCGCGGCCGGTGCCGTCGTCGGCCATGGTGGCGCCGGGCGCGAGGAGGGTCGGGAAGCCCTACCGGTCACGGGAGTCGCCGGCGGTGACGAAGGCGCGGACCGCCGGGTCACTCAGCCTGGCCGTCCGCGTCGTCATGCCGGTCACCCTCACACCGCGCCCGGCGCCCCGCCACTCGAACGGCCGCCCGGAGGGGCCGGGCGGGTGGCGCACTGCGACGGTGGGGTGGAGTCCACTTCTGCTCCGGGAGACAACGTGACGTGCTACGACCGACGTGATCTGGGTCTGCTGCTGCTCCGGCTGGGCACCGGCGGGGTGCTCGCCGCACACGGCGCGCAGAAGCTGTTCGGCTGGTTCGGCGGGGGCGGGATCGAGGGGACGGGCCAGTTCATGGAGTCCGTCGGGTACCGGCCGGGCAAGGCGAGCGCCACGGCGTCGGGGCTCGCGGAGTGGGGCGGCGGGATCCTGCTGGCGCTGGGGCTGGCCACCCCGGCGGCGGGCGCGGCGGCGGCCGGCGCGATGACGGGCGCGGCCGCGGTGCACGCCCCGAACGGCTTCTTCGCCCAGGAGGGCGGCTACGAGTACGCCGCCACTCTCGGCCTGGCCGCGACCGGCATCGCCGTCTCCGGCCCCGGCCGCCTCTCCGTCGACCACGCCATCGGGCACGTGCTGGACCGCGGCTGGATGGTCCCGGCCGCCCTCGGCGTGGCGGCGGCCGGGACGGCTCTCGTCGTGGGGACGCGCAACCGACGGGTGCGGCGGGCGGCGCAGGACGCGGGGGGCGGCGGGCAAGAAGCGCTGTTCGAGGAGTGAGGCGTGAGGCTCGCGCCCTGGGACGGGCCCGCCCCACCGCACCCTTGGGCAGACCCGCCCCACCTCACCCCTGGGGCAGACCCGCCCCGCCGCACCCCTGGGCGACCCACCCCACCGCACCCCTAGGCAGGCCCGCCCCACCGCACCCCTGGGCAGGCCCGCCCCGCGGCGCCCGTCGGCGGCGCGAACGCGGCCGGTCCGTCCGCCCGTTGTCCGGCGGGGTCCGGCCCGGCGCGGGCAGCGGTGGCGGGTGCGGGACGGGCGAGGCACGCTGGAGGGGTGGCACTCGTGATCGTGGCAGCGTGCCTCCGCACCTGCCTGCCGGTGTCGATGACCGAGCCGTGCACGTCGATCAGCCGGGGCCCTTTGGCGCCCGGCCGGGACGGAGGAGGCGGGTGGACATGACGGAGACGACCACGACGGCGACCGCGCCAGGAGCCAGGGGCCGTACGACGATCGCGGACGAGGTGGTGGCGAAGATCGCCGGGATGGCCGCGCGCGAGGTGCCCGGCGTGCACGCCCTGGGCAGCGGCCTGGCCCGCACCATGGGCGCGGTGCGCGAACGGGTCCCCGGGGGCCGGGCCGGCGTCACCCGCGGCGTCAAGGTCGAGGTCGGCGAGCGCCAGAGCGCCGTGGACCTCCAGATCGTCGTGGAGTACGGGGTGGCCATCACCGACCTCGCGGCCGACGTGCGCGAGAGCGTCATCGCGGCGGTCGAGCGGATGACCGGGCTGGAGGTCGTCGAGGTCAACATCGCGGTCGACGACGTCCATCTCCCGGACGAGCAGGAGGCGGAGGAGGCCCCGGCGGGCCGGGTGCAGTGATCCCCGGCGGGACGCTGTGGCGGCGGGGCTCGGCGGGGCGGTGGTGCCCGCTCGGGCGAGCCGCTCAGACGAGTTGGCCGCGCAGCCCGCAGATCCAGGCCAGGGCGCCGTACACCCCCTGGAAGTAGTCGCGGTGGCCCGCCGGAGCGGTGGGGTCCTCCAGCCGTACGACGGTGGCGTCGACCTCGGCCGTCAGCAGTTGCAGGTCCGGTACGTCGTCGGCGCCCACGCCGGTGACCGGCGCGCGGGGGACGCGCCCCAGCGCCCACTCCAGGGCCACCGCCTCCCCCGCGGAGAACTGCGGGCTGCCCGGGTGCCGCGCCACCAGACCGCTCAGCGCCGAGTCGACCTCCCCGTACGTCCGGACGCCGATCCGCTGCTCCGGCCGCATCCTCCCGGCCACCTGGCTCATGGCATCCTCCTTCCTCTCGACCCGGTCCGTCCTTGTGCGTGTTCCCGGTCTCCCGCGGGCCGAACGGGGCGGGGCGGCTCAGCCGGTGGTTTCCGGACGCCGCGTGAGCAGGCCCCGGCGGGTGACGGCGGCCAGGGACAGGGTGCGGTACCCCATGGAGTCGAACAGGACGGTGATCCGGTCGCCCTCCTCGCTCATCACGGTGCCGTCGCCCCACTCGCCGTGCCGCACCGGCGTGCCCGCCGGGAACGAGGCGGCGGCCGGGTGCGGCGCCGGCGCGTCGCCCGTGTCCCCCGCCCCCTCGACGACCGTGCCCGCGCCGCTGTCCGCGGCGGGTGCGCAGACGTCGCAGGCGCCGCAGGGGGGCTCGTAGGGCTCGCCGAAGTAGCCGAGCAGGAAGCGGCGCTGGCAGCCCGTCGTCTCCGCGTACGCCAGCACCCGCTCCAGGCGCGAGCGCTCCAGCCGCCGGCTGGCCTCCGCCTCCCGCGCCGCCCGCGCGGCGGCGTCCTCGGCCGTCGTGCCGGGCACCGCCCGCACCTCCCCGTCGGCGTCGGTGCGCACCGCCCCGGCCTGCTCCAGGAGGTTGGCCGCGGCCGTCACGCGCCGGTGGGACAGGTTCGTCCGCTCGCCGACGTCGTCCAGCCCGACCGGGCCGGGGTGCTCGTGGATCTCCTGCGCGACCTCGCCGAGGGTCTCCTCGCCGGGTGCGCGCGCGGCGAACAGCCGTTGCAGGCCGCTGTCCTGCGGCCGGTAGTGCAGGACCGCGACCGCGGGGGCCCCGTCCCGGCCCGCCCGGCCGATCTCCTGGTAGTAGGCGTCGAGGGAACCGGGCACGGAGGCGTGCAGCACGAACCGTACGTCCTCCTTGTCGATGCCCATGCCGAAGGCCGAGGTGGCGACCACCACGTCGGCCCCGCCGGCCAGGAAGGCGTCGTGCACCCGGGAGCGCTCGCCCGCGGCGAGCCCGGCGTGGTAGGCCGCCGCCGACAGGCCCAGCCCGGCCAGCTCGGCCGCGTACTCCTCGGCGTCCCGGCGGGTGGCGGTGTAGACGATGCCGGGCCCGGACTCCGTCGCGGCCCGCTCCACCACCGCCCGGCGCTTGTCCGCGTCGTCCCGGAAGCGGCGTACCTCCAGCGCGATGTTCGGCCGGTCGAAGCCGGCCACGACCAGCTCGGGGTCGGCCATGCCCAGCCGCCGCACGATCTCCTCGCGCACCGGTGGGGCGGCCGTCGCCGTCAGCGCCAGCACCGTGGGCCCGCCGGCCCGCCGCACCGCCTGGGCCAGGCGCAGGTAGTCGGGGCGGAAGTCGTGGCCCCAGGCGGCCACGCACTGCGCCTCGTCCACGACGAACAGCGACGGCCCGGCGCGGGCGAGGCGCTCGACCACCTCGTCCTTGGCCAGTTGCTCGGGCGAGAGGAACAGGTACTCGGCGTCGCCGTGCTGCACCGCGTCCCAGGCCGCCTCCGTCCGCCCGGCCGGCTGCGCGGAGTTCACCGCGACCGCGTCGGGGGCGTCGTGGCCGAGCAGGCCGGCGATCTGGTCGCGTTGCAGGGCGATCAGCGGGGAGACCACGACCGTGGGCCCGGGCAGCAGCAGCCCCGCCACCTGGTACACGGCCGACTTGCCCGCCCCGGTCGGCATCACCGCCAGCGTGTCGCGGCCCGCCATGACCGCTTCCATCGCGGTCAGCTGTCCCGGGCGCAGCTCGCGCCAGCCGAACACCTCGGCGGCGGTACGCCGCAGCCGGTCCGCGACACGGGGTTCACTCATGCGGCCCGACTACCCCTTTCGGCGGGGTGGGCACGGGGGGGGGGGGGGCCGCCGGGGCGCGGAGGGGACGGCCGGAGGGGACCCGCCGAGGGCGGCGGCCGGAGGGGCCCGCCAGGGGGCGGCGAGGCCCCGGGCGGGGCCGGCCGGAGGGGACCCGCCGAGGGCGGCGGCCGGCCGCCGGGCAGAGGGAGGGCCGGGGCGGCCGTCCTCCCCCCACCCCCTCACCCCCCGCCCGGGGCCCGCGCCGTGTGGACGATGATCCGGCGGGTACGCGGCAGGATGCCCGCCGGGCGGAGCGCGACGGAGACAGGAGGCCGGGTGCGTCTTCACCACTGCAGCACCACCGATCCCGGTTACCGCCGCCTGCGTCACGGCCGCGGCTTCCGCTACCTCGACGACCAGGGCGAGCCGCTGCGCGACCCGGCGGAGCTGGAACGCGTCCGGGGGCTGGTCATCCCGCCCGCCTGGCGGGACGTGTGGATCTGCACCCGGGCCAACGGCCATCTCCAGGCCGTCGGCACCGACGACGCCGGACGCCGGCAGTACCTGTACCACCCGCAGTTCCGGGCCGAGCAGGAGCAGGCCAAGCACGAGCACGTCCTCGACGCCGCCGAGGCCCTGCCCGCGCTGCGGGAGGCCGTGGAGGGGCACCTGCACGACCGCGGGCTGACCCGGCGGCGGGTCCTCGCCACCGCCGTACGCCTGCTGGACCTGGGCTTCTTCCGGATCGGCAGTGACCGCTACACCGAGCTGAACAACAGCTTCGGCCTCACCACGCTGCAACGCGAGCACTCCCGCTGCCGGGCCGGCGCCGTCCTGTTCAGCTACACCGGCAAGCACGGCAGAGAGATCGTCCAGACCGTCGCCGACCCGGCCGCCTGCCGCAGCCTGACCGCGCTGCTGCGGCGCCGGGGCGGCGGCGACCGGCTGCTGGCGTACTGGGAGCAGCGCGCCTGGCACGACGTGAACGGCGAGGACGTCAACGCGTACCTCAAGGAGCTGGCCGGTCTGGAGATCACCGCCAAGGACTTCCGCACCTGGCACGCCACGGTCATGGCCGCCGTCGCGCTGGCGGTCTCCGAGCCCGTCGCGGCGCACAGCGAGACCGCCCGCCGCCGGGCCGTCGCCCGCGCGGTGCGCGAGGTGGCCGGGTACCTCGGCAACACGCCCGCCGTCTGCCGCTCCTCCTACATCAACCCGCGGGTGATCGAGCTGTACGAGGAGGGCGTGACGGTCGCCGCCGCGCTCCCGCGCCTCGGCGACGAGGGCGCCTACGGCATCCCCGCGACCCAGGGGCCCGCCGAACGGGAGGTCCTGCGCATGCTCCGCGACGGCCGCGGCCCCGGCCCCGCCGGGTGAGGCCACCCCCGGAGGCCCTGGGAGGACGCCTTCACGGCCGGGGGTCGACCCTGCGCCACCGGGGGCGGGCGTCGGTGCCGCGGCGGCCGGCGGCCGAGGCGCAGCGCGGGCACCGCCGGCGCACCTCGTCGGCGGCGCCGCCGGACTCCGGGAAGGTGTCGGGCCAGGAGACGTGCGGGAAGCGGACCAGCCGGGAGCGGCTCAGGGACAGCCCGCACACGGTCTCGTTCCGGCCCGGCTGCCAGGCGTGCACCTCACCGGCGGGCAGCCGGCGGCGGCCCTCCTCCTCGTCGGTCCACTCCCCGGAGGCGGCGACGGCGTAGGACCTGGCGCGCGCCACGGCGTACCCGCCGGTCAGCCGGCCGGGTGCTCGACGCGCAGCCGGACCTGCTCCTCCAGCCGCCGCAGGCTGTCGTCCAGGGCGTCGCCCACGGCCGCCTCGCCCGGATCGTGGCTGTCGTCGAAGAACGACAGGTGCACCGTCACCTCACTGGCTCCGGCCCCGATCCCGGCGACCTGGAGCCAGCCCGCGTAGCTGCCCCGCTCGCGGGTGCCCCACTCCAGCCGCATCTGGTCGCGCTGGGCGCGCAGCAGGGCGGCGGTGTCCTCGTCCGTACGGTCCTCGTGCACCGTGACGGCGGGCAGGTCCACGGCCCGCACGTGCAAGTCCCCCGGCATCCAGGTCTCCAGCCGGCCGACGTCGGCGGCCTCGTCGAAGACCTGCTCGGGCTGGGCCGGCATGGTGCGGGAACGTTCGTACTCGGTCATGACGGTTCTGTCCTCGGCTCGGTGTCACCGGTGCGTGGTCCTGCCGGGTACCCGGCGGCGGGAGCCGCGAATCGGTGGGTGCGGGACGGCCGGCCGGGCAGCCGTACCCCATGACGCCTCAAGCCCGGTGCACGCCGGCCGCCACCACCCTCGACGCAGCGGCGCGTCAAAAGTCCGTGTGCGCCTCGTTCCATGCGCGCTCGAACTCTTCCGGAGTAATCACCTGGGCAGTGAACTCCGGTTGACTGGCAATTTCGCCCAGTAGCGGGAAAGGGATTCCCGAGGGGCCGATAGTTGCAGTTTCGAAACTCTCGTCCGCCCATTCGGATCGACCGTCCCAATAGAACTGCACCTTCCGAGTCTCATATCCGTCGTCGCCGAGTTCGCTGAGATACACCATGGGATCGTCGACAGAGTCGTGAATCCAGACGACCTTGACATACCTCACGAAGTTGATCCGCCGCCAGGGGACTTAACTCCCAGACAGGCAATAACGGTATTCAGCTCGGGATCCATAAAGAGCTGGAAGTAGTATCCGCCCCGGCTTCGATCATCGATGAACCCTATGGATAGATCAGTGCCGCCGTATGAGCGGAGAGCATCAAGGGCATCACTGAATCCGATGGAAGATTGTCCGGAGCGTCGGGTGCCACGCTGCCTCCTCTCGTACACGGCGAGTAGGCGCGGAGTCGCAACAGCTTCAGGCCAGACCTCGTACGGAGCGCCGGAGCTTGCAGCTGATCGCGAAAGAAGACGTACTTCACCCTCTCCCGCTAGGAGTTGAATGAGACGACTTCTTTCCACGATGCCCTCCACTGAATCCGTAGACTTTCCTGCCTACGAGCCGACGCCCTCGCAATACCCTGGCCCCGCGCCGCCCGTCAGCCACCGGGCCTGCGCCACGGCCCCCTATCTATACTGATCTCCGCACCCTCAATCACGCCACGCAATGCGTGCTCGGATTCCTCGTACACCTCATGCGCAGTTCCGTGAATCTGCACGTCCCTCCCAGCCGGGACACTTGAATGCGGAATTCGCATCACGATCCCTCCGGGGCCAAGCTCGTCGGCAGCATCAAGAGCCACGTCTTCATAGTCGTGAGTCCAGGAAGTGAATTCACTATCCGTATTGCCGCCTGCGTGACGTCCCGGATCGCTATGCCCACCGTGCGGGACAGCACGCCCCTCCAATGCATCGTCATACTTCGGATGCCCGTTCGGAACTCCGCGATAAAGGTACCCATCCCCTTCACCACAGTTATGCACGAGTACCGGCGTTGCCCCCGCCAGCACATAGTACGTATGCAGGTCACTGATCGTGAGGTTGTGGACCGTGGCCTGGGGGGCGGTCCAGGGCTGGACGGCCGTGACCTGGACGTACGTCCCCGTGCCCGTCCTCAGCCACTGTCCGGCCCGCAGGTCGCCGGCGTCGACCCAGTCGCTCAGCTCGGGCACCCAGAACGGGTGGCCGTCCGTGGCCGTGACCGACGAGGTCGGCCCGCCCGCCTCGCCGTCGGGGTCGACCGTCACGCGGACCAGGTGCTTGACGCCCTCGCCCTTGATCTCCGCGGTGACCGTCTCCACCGACGTCTCGCCCGTCTCCGGGTCCGTCGACAGAACCTTGTCGCCGTTCTTCACGTCCTTGATCACCTTGGCCGTGCCGTCGGCCATCAGGATCTTCGTGTCCGGCGTGAAGCTGTTGGCGACCGAGCAGCTCTCGCCGCCGCCCGAGTCCTCCTTGCCCGATCCGCCGCCTGAGTCCTCCTTGCCCGAACCGCTGCGCGAACCGCCCGACTTCGACTCCGCCCTGCCGCCGCCCTGTGAGCCCTTCTGCTGGGACGTCTTGCGGGCCTGGACCTGGACGGGGTTGCCCCGGGCGCCCTTCGAGCCGGTGTGGGCCTTCTTCTTCGCGGCGGCCGCCGCCGCCTTCGCCGCGGCTCTCGCCTTGCGTTTGGCTTCGGCGGCCGCCGCCTGCGCGGCCTTCTTCGCCCTGATCAGCGCCGCCTTCGCGGCCTTCGCCGCCCGCAGCCCGCTCTCGGCGGCCGCCCGCGCCACGCGCCACGCCTTCACGGCGCTCATCGTGGAGTTGAAGGCCCGCCACATCTTCTTGCCCTTGGAGAAGACGCTGGTCCACGGAATGGCGTCCATCAGCAGACTGCCGCAGGCCCACATATCGCCCTGGGAGAAGCAGCCCATCACGTCGTTCCAGCCGACGAACTCCTGGAACACCGCCCAGCCCGTGGACAGGATGACGTCGCCCAGCGTGCGGGACAGGGTCCGCTGGTACTCGGCGATCTTCGTCTCCAGCGCCGCGATCGACGCGTCGAAGCTGGACGCCGTGGAGGTCAGACCCGAGGGGTCGGCATGTGTGACCGGGTTGTTGTTGGCGTACGAGTAGCCGTTCGCCTGGAGCGGGTCGCTCTGGTCGAGGACCGGGTCCGCCGAGATGAACCGGCCCGTGCCCGGGTCGTACTCGCGGGCACCCAGATGCACCAGGCCCGTGCCGGCGTCGTCGTCGCCGGTGTGGAAGCCGGTGTGCGAGCGTGTCTTCGGGTTCGCGGCGCGGTCGACGCCCCACGCGTCCTTCTTCGTCAGCCGGACCGTCATCCCGCCGTCGAGGCGGACCTCGGCGATCGGGGTGCCGTTGATATCGGCCGCCTGCGCGAACTGCTGCTCGGTCGTGGCACCCGTGGAGGACACCTCGCGGTAGCGCGTCACCGTCGGGGCACCGGCCCCGCCGTAGGTGCGCTCCACGAAACGGACACTTCCGGCCGTGTTCAGGGACAGCTTGGTGTCGGGCAGGTTCAGTACCGCGCCCGCGCTGGTGCGCTCCAGCAGGCGGTTGCCCATGGCGTCGTAGACGTAGGTCGTCCTCGACGCCGGCTTCCACAGCTGGGTGGCCAGCGCCTGGTTGCAGGTCGCCACGGTCAGGTCGGTGCCCGAGGTGGTGTTCGGCGCGGCCAGGCACAGCCCGGTGTCGACGTGCTGGAGCTGACCGGTGGCCAGGGTCTTCCAGCGCTGGGCAGTGGTCGCCTTGGCGCAGGCCTGGATGAGGACGGCCGACCCGGACGCGGTGCCGTTCGGCTGGGCGCAGCGCCCGGCGACGACGAACTGTCCGAGCGCGGTGTTCTCCACCGAGCCGTTGTCGTCGGCGTCCAGGGCGCGGATCCGGAGGTTCTGCGCCTTGGAGCTGTTGCACGGCCAGATCTGCAGGGCCGTACCGGCGGCCGTCTCGGCTCCTGCCAGGTCGACGCACTTGCCGTCGGCGCCCACCCACGGGCCGGAGCCGTCCGGGCCGAAGCCGGTGACGGTCTCCACCTGGCCGTCCCACGTCCAGGTCAGGCCCTGGGCGGTGTCGCCGCCGGTGGTGCGGCTCGCCAGGTTGCCGGCGTTGTCGTAGCTCTGGTCGGAGCGGGTGGTGACGGTGGGCGCGCTCGCCGAGGCCTTCGACTTCGTCGTGTACGACGTCAGCGTGTGCGGCTGGTCGTTGAGCTGGGTGTCGCTCTTGCCGTACTGGTAGTCGGTGACGGTGTCGAGCGAGGTGTCGACCGTGGTGCCGGTGAGGATCGGGTCGGCCTTGTGCTCGGTCTTCTTCGTGCGGTTGCCGAGGACGTCGTACTCGTACGACTGCCAGTAACCGGACTCGTTGGACGAGACGTTGACCGTGCCGTCGGAGTACACCGGCTCGGCGGTGGACTTGCCGGGGGCGGCGCAGGCGCGGCCGCCGGGCGTGGTCCACGCCTTGCGGAGCTGGCCGAGGGTGTCGTAGGTGAAGCACTGCCGGTCGGTGACGCCGCTGCCGTACGCGTCGGCGACGGTCAGGACGTTGCCGGAGGCGTCGTAGCTGTAGGAGCGGGTGTTGACACTGGTGCCGGGGACGACGGTCTGGTCGGTCGCGACCTCACGCTTGAGCTTGGTGGTGAGCAGCTCGCCGGTGGACTCGTCGAAGATGTTCTCCTGCCACACCCGGTGCCCCTGCTCGCCGACGGTGGAGCGCAGCACCTGGCCGTAGGGCGAGTAGGCGGTCTCGGAGGTGTACCAGTCCTTGCCGGAGACGGTGACCGGCAGGCCGGCCTCGTTGTACCGGGTGACCACGGCCTCGGCGGTCAGACCGCCCGCGGCCGGGGCGGTGTACGACTCCATCTGACCGTCGGAGTTGTACTTGTAGGTGTAGGGGTACTGGGTGGCGAAGCCGTCGGCGGTCTGGCCGGGGGTCGAGCCCGGCGGCAGCGCCACCGTCATCGATGTGGGCTGGTAGTCGGCCGTGTAGCCGCCGATGGTGGTGGTGTACGGCTGGTTGTCGGTGTAGCGGGTGGCCGAGGAGAGCTGTCCCTTGCCGCCGGTCGCGCTGTCGTAGGCGTACGACTGGACGAGCGTGGCGGTGGTGGAGTTCGGCGGGGTGGCCTTGACCTGCTCCACCCGGTTGAAGCGCTCGTAGGTGTAGGCGAGCGTGGTGCCGCGGCCGTCGCGCGCCGACAGGACCCGGCCGTGGTCGTCGTACTCGGTGTGCGTGTCGCCGGAGTCCGGGTCGGTGGTGCCGGTGACCCGGCCGAGGGCGTCGTACGTCCAGGTGCGGGTGTGGCCCTTCTCGTCGGTGCTGGTCACCATGTCGCCACGCTGGTCGTAGTCGTACGTGGTGGTGATCGCGCCGGCCTCGCTGAGGGCGGAGTCGCTGAAGGTGTCCTGGCGCACGGTGCGGCCGAGCGCGTCCGTCCACACCTGGGAGGCGGGGGTGCCCTGGGGCTGGCGGACGATCGTGTTGTCGAGGCCGTACTCGTAGCGGGTGCGGCGGTCGGTGCTGCGGTGGGCGACCGTCCCGTCGGACTTGTAGTACGTCGCGCCCGTCTGCGCGAAGGAGGAGTGGACGGGCGTGACCGTGAGGACGCGGCCGAGGCCGTCGTAGGTGTACGTGGTGGCGTTGGGCACCTGGGAGTCGGAGACCGGGACGACGATGTCGGTGTCGGGCTCGCCCTCCGTGTAGTACGCGTTGCGGGTGAAGCGCACCTGGCCGGACGCGTTGTGGAAGGTGTCCGTGACCAGGCGTCCGCCGCCGACCGCGGGGGTCTGGGACTGGCGCTCGCGGCCGAGGCCGTCGTAGATGGTGGTCGACCGGTCGTAGACCGCCTTGACGCCGTCGTCGGCGGGGGTCGGGTTGTCCTGGAGCGACTCCGTGACCACCGACACCGGCTTCTTCAGGTCGGTGTTGTAGTTGTACTTGACGGTCGGGTCGTCGCTGCCGGACTGGGTGGCGTCCCAGGCGGCCGAGGTGCGGCCGAGCGGGTCGTAGGTGTAGCGGGTGACGCGGTCGTTGGCGTCCTTCGTGGTGAGGGTCGCACCGCGGCCGGGTTCCACCGTGACGGTGCTGGTGAGGCCGGTCTCGGCGTTGTTCACCACCTTATGGCCCTGGATCGTCCTGATCGTGTAGACCTGGCCCTCGGCGGGCTCGAACTCGGTGACGTTCTCCAGGCCGGTCGAGTCGAGGACACTGGTGACCCGGCCGTACTGGTCGTAGGTGGTCCGCGACTCGGGGTTGGCGGTCTGCCAGGCCGTGCCGGTGCCGGTGGGCTGGACCGTCTTGGTCACCAGGCCCTTGGTGGGCGTGGCCTGGTGGTCGGTGTGGCCGTCGTAGAAGACGCGGGAGGCCGAGAGCAGCGTGTTCTGGGTCGCGGCGGACAGTTCGGTGGCACAGGTCGCGGTGCCGGTGGTGCTGACCGTCTGGGCGACCAGGCCGACGAGGTAGTTGTCCCCCGCCGTGTTCTTCAGGTACGAGGTGCGAGTGCAGGAGTCGTCGGCCGGGTCGGCGATGTCGCCGTACTCGCGGACGGTGACCGGCAGACCGTCGGTGTCGTAGTCGGTGTCCGTGCGCAGGGTGCGCAGGGTCGAGCCGTCCGGGCCCTGGCCCGACGCCTTGGTGATGGTCTCGGTCCTGCCCAGCGTGACCCGCTCGGCGACCACGTCGGGGCCGTCCTTGTCGGGGCGTTTGCGGGTGGCCAGACGCACCGGGTCGTCGGGGACGTTGCGGGTGCGCGATATCCAGCCGGTGGTGGTGTCGGCGCCGGAGTCCGGGTACGTCAGCGACTCGGCGACCATGCCGGCGTACGCCTTGCGGTCCTCCTTGAGGACGGCGCCCGTGACGTCGGTCATCGAGTACGAGCGCTTGGGGTTGTCGGACTCGTCGTTCGGGGTGTCGTCGTCGAGGACGTCGTCGCTCATGCCGCGGAAGTAGCGGGTGACCGACTTGGACGCCTTGCTGCCGACGGTGGCGTCGGTGGTGCCCGTCTCGGTGGTGACGACCGGATAACCGCGCCACTGGTCCCAGGTACGGGTCCTCTTGCGGGAGAACTCGGCGGTGTTCTTCGCCCACAGGGCGCCGTCGACGTCGTCCGGGAAGGGCGCGTAGGTGAACCTCGTGGTGAGGGTCTCGCCGTCGATCAGCTGTGGGTACTCGGTGATCCGGTTGACGACGTACTTGTGGAACCAGGAGACGCGTTTGTCGGTGAGTTCGTCGTCGGCGTGCCAGTGGGCCGGATAGCACAAACCCTTGTTCTTGTCCGCCTCGGGGAGGCCGGTGCCGGTGAGGCACGGTCCGCTGGGAGTGGAGTACTCGACCTCGGTGCGGCCGCCGTACTCGGAGATCACGTTCTGGATGCGCAGCCGGGCGAAGAGCGGCGAGGTGTCCGCGGATCCCTGCCTGACCCGGTTGGGCAGCGGGTCGGAGCTGCCGAAGGAGACGGGGTTGAGCGTCTCGGTGGTGCCGTCGACCGCGTACCCCGTGCGGGTGATGGACTCCAGCCAGAGCGCCGTGTACTCGCCCGTCAGGTTCCAGGGGAAGGACTGCTCCAGGGCCCAGGCGTCCACCTTCGACAGCAGGGTCGTGGTGTCGCCGTCGTCCTTGACACCGCAGGCGTTGCGGGCGCCGGAGTCGTCCGCTTCGTCGTACTCGGTCAGCCGCACGCCCTGCTGGCGCTGGGCGCACGCGGTGACCGTGGCCAGGCGCTTGCGGGACCAGAAGGTCGGGGCGTACGTCGAGCACTTGCCGCCGGTGGCGCAGGCGAGGTCGGCCGGGGTGTCGAACCAGGGCCGGGTGAGATGGGACTGCTTGGAGTCGAAGTTGGCGCCCGTGCAGGGCACCTTGAGGACGTTGTCCCAGAAGCAGCGCTCCTGCGCGGTGAACGCGACGCGGCCGAGGGGCTCGTCCAGGTAGACACGCCCTGCGCGCTGGCCGTAGTCGATGCGCTGGAGCCAGCCGGCCCGGTCGTAGCCGACGGCCGGCTTCTCCTTCATGTTGCGCGCGTAGGCGTTCCTCTCCTTCTCCCACCACAGCGACATGGCGTTGCCGCTGGTGTCGACGACGTAGTCGAGCTGGAAGCGCCAGCCCTGGTCGCAGAAGGAGTCCTCGAACTTGGTCGCGTGGCAGGGGTCGGTGCTGTGGTTGCCGGCGACCGGCACGTTGAGCACCGACTTCGTCTCCGGCTTGCCCGTGGTCCAGCCCGGCAGGCGGTTGAGGCCGAAGTAGTACCGCATGCCGTCGCTGGTGGTGACCCGCCAGAACTCGCCGTCGTTGTCGCCGTTGTTGGAGGCGGTGATCCCGGTGACGGCCTCGTAGTCGTGCTCGTCGAGCAGCTCGATGCGCAGGTTGTCGCCGAGTTCGCTCGTCCACTGCCCGGACGTGTCGTCGCGCACCAGTTCGGTGGTGGTGCCGTTCAGCGACAGCACGGCGTTGTCGGTGCCCCAGCACTGGTCGCCGGTGAAGTGCTTGTCGTTGTTGGCGTTCACGGTGTCCGCGGCGCAGCCGACGAACGTACGGGTGATGGAGCCGGGGTTGTAGTCCCAGCCCTCGCCGATCCAGGAGACCTGGTTGTTCGTGGCGGACGTACGGCCGTCGGAGGACTGCGAGTTGTAGCCGAGGGTGACGTTCGGGGTCGGGCCGGACGGGACCTCGGGGGCGGCCATCGTGTACGCGTACGTGAAGGCGCCCGTGGAGCCGCCCTGGGACCAGGAGCCGGCGGAGACCAGCGGGGAGGCGGCGAAGTCGCCGCCGGATCCGGCGCCGTGGGACGTACCCACGAGGAGACCGCCGCCGGTGCCCGCGGCGGTCTGCTGGACCGACGACGTGGCCTCGCCCCGCCAGACGGCCGAGTCGACCGTGCCGTTGTCGGTGCTCGCGGCGGGCGGGGTGGTCAGGGGGGTGCCCGCCGCGGCGGCCGCGTCGAGGTCGGCGGTGTCCACGGTCAGGTTGAGCAAGGTCTCGGGGACCTGCTCGGTGGTGGCGGTAGGGCCGTTGGGCTCGTCGGGGGCGGGGTCCTCGCCGGGGTCCGGGTCGGAGCCCGTGGTGTCGCCCGCATCGATGGGCACGGTCACGGTGTTGCCGGTGCGCTCGACCTCGGTGGTCACCGGCAGGCCCGTGGAGCACTCCTCCAACTCGGGGGTGTCCGCGTAGCAGGCGGGCATGAGCGTGAAGGAGAGCCGGTCCAGCCACTGGGCGCTGTACGCCTCGGCGAAGCGGGTGGCGTCGATGGAGACGACCGCCTCACCGGTGGCGGTGTCGGGCGCGTCCACGGCGAGCATCAGACCCTGCGCACCGGCCGACACGGCCTGGCTCTCCGGAGCGACCGTGACGCTCCAGGTGCCTTCGAGGGCGTCCGCCTGTGCGGACGTCGCACCGTCGGGAGCGCCGACGGCGACGCTCAGCGTGCCGTCGGTGGAGGCCGCGACCTGGGTGGTGGTGCCCGGGGCGAGATTGTCGACCGGCTTGCTGCCGGTGGCCGGCGGGACCTCGGCGACGGCCGCGGGCTGGTACTCCCTCTCCGGCTCGGTGAAGATCTGACCGGACAGCTCGCCCATCTGCCCGGTCAGCGCCTCGTCGAGCGGGACGGCGTCGGTCTTCTGCAGCTCGTCCAGCTCGACGCTCGTGCGCGCGTCGTCATCGTCGGGACCGAACGCCGTCGCGCTGGGCAGCAGCGCGACGTTGAGCGCGAGGACGAGTCCGGCGACGACGCCGACCCGGGTCCTGCGCCGGATCAGCCGCTCACGCGGCGATCTCCCTAACAGCGAACCTCTGCCACACCACGACAGCACCCCACGCACGGCCAATCGACCCTTCCCGAGTCACTGACCATCACAAGACGCCCTGCCTGAGGGAGGCACAGGAACGCTCGGAAAGATGGCACATGAATGATCACCGACAGGCATGAAGGTGCGGCTTCGTGAAAGTTCGCGTCAAGCTTTGAAGATTCTGTGTCGTCCACGTCACATTCCAAACAGTCGCAAAGGGCTGCAAAAAAGTGCGCCGCGGACCCGGAGGGAGGCTCCATCCACTTCCACGTATTCCATGGCGGTTGATCTCAACCGCCAGGCTTGCCCATACTCCAACCGCCCGATCCGGCGCGTCGCGCGCTCGCACGGCTTGTCTTCGTGCAGACCCGCGGGCACCCCCGACGAGAGAAGGGCCCGCCCCTGTGAGCGAGATCGACACAGACGCAACTCCACGCGGAAGCAGACGAGTTCGAGGCGCGATCGCAGCCGCGGTGGCGTTAGCGGTGCTGGTCGGCGCCGGCGCCGTACTGGCCCTGCGGGACGGCTCCCCCGACGAGGCACCCGAAGTCCGCGACCAGGCCACGCGCCTCATAGGCGAGGACGAGGCCCAGCGTCAAGCGCGAAGGGTTGGCAAGAGGACCGAAGTCACCGCGCTGTCCGATGAGTTCTCCACAACCTTCGCCAATCCAAATGGATCGTTCACCTACATTTCATCTGTCGATCCCGTGCGCGCCAAGAACGCCAAGGGGGAATGGGCGGCTGTCGACACGACTCTGCAGAAGGGGACGAAGGGCTGGAGGACCGTCAACAGTCCTTTCCCGGTGACCTTCTCGGCAGGGCAGGCGGATACCACGGTGAACAGGGCCGTGTACCGCAGCAGTCGCAGCGGGGTCCGCCGGGTGGCCGACGAAGCGGACACCTGGACCCCGCTGCTGACGATGACCGCCGACGGGCACGAGATCCAGGTCGCCTGGCCCGGCCCGCTGCCCGAGCCGGTGGTGCAGGACAACCGGGCGCTGTACGAGGGGGTCCTGCCCGACGTCGACCTGCTGCTGACCGCCCGCAACACCGGATACACACACGTCCTCGTGGTCCACACACCCGAGGCCGCGGCCCGGCTGGCCGAGAAGCCGCCGGCGTACCGCTTCACCTCCCACACGCTCTCCTTCGTCCTCGACCCCGTCACCAAGGTCCTCACGGGCAAGGACAGTGCGAACATGGAGGTCGTCGTCGCCCCGACGCCGTTCCTGTGGGACTCGGCGGGCACACACGACGAGACGGCGCCGGACCCGGACCTCGAGGCCGGGACGGGCACGAACGAGGACCCGGAGCAGATCGAGCCGGCGCCCTCGCGGCCGGAGCAGCCGGCCACGGACCCCCCCTCGGACGACGACGGCGGCGGCATCGAGCCCGCGGCCCACCGCGCGGCGGGCACGGCCGAGTCCGCCCTCGCCCTGCCCGCCCTGCACGGCCCCGGCGAAGGCGCCCACGCCGCCACCGCCGGCGCTTCCTTCAGCGAAGACGTTCTGACGATCACGCCCCCGGCGACATATCTCCAGGGCACGGCGGGCCTGACGTACCCCTTGTTCCTCGACCCGTCCACGACGGCCATCCGCGCCAACTGGACGACGGTCTACAAGAAGTACCCGAGCTCGAGCTTCTACGACGGTGCCAACTACAACGAGGACACCAAGGAGGCCCGCGTCGGCTACGAGCGGGACACCTGGGGCACCGCCCGCTCCTTCTTCAAGATGGCGCTGCGCAACAACATCAAGGGCGCGGACGTCTCCAGCGCCACACTGAAGGTGCTGGAGACGCACTCGTGGTCGTGCAGCAAGCGCACCATGCAGATCTGGCGCACCGACCCGTTCGGCACCAGCACCACGTGGAACCGCCAGCCGGCCTGGAAGCGGAAGATCACCTCCAAGTCCTTCGCCTACGGCTGGAAGTCGTCCAGCTCCTGCCCGGACGCGTTCGTCAACTTCACGGTCACCTCGCTGGCCCAGGAGGCCGCCGACAACGGGTGGAGCTCGTTCAACATCGGCATGGTCGCCTCCACGTCCACCTCGGCGCCGACGACGTCCTCGTCCGCGCTGGAGACGGACACGTACTCCTGGAAGATGTTCCGCGCCGAGGGCGGCGGATCGCCGGAGATCTCCATCACCTACAACCGCAGGCCCAACACCCCGAGCTCCGTGACTTTGACCCCGGGCTACTGCGACACCAGCTCCAGCCCGTACATCAAGATCGGCAAGACGAGCGAGCTGTACATGTCGGCCAAGGGCACGGACCCGGACGGCACTCTCAGCAAGCTCGAGTTCGAGATCGGCAGGGACAACGACTACACCAACACCAAGCAGTCGTACAACGTCAGCATCACCAACGGCGAGACGGGCTCGGTCAAGGTGCCCTCGCCGGTCAACGGCGTCACCTACCGCTGGCGTGTGCGTGCCTGGGACTCCAAGGTGAGCGGTGACTGGGCGCCCAGCACCAGCACCTACTGCCGCTTCGTCTACGACTCGGACCTGCCCGACTCCCCGGGCCAGGTCGTCTCCCCGCAGTTCCCAGGTGACACCGGCGACGCCAGCACGAGTGACGTCTGGTCCACCGTGCCCTTCGGCACCGGCGGGGACTTCACCTTCAAGGTCGCCTCCACCGAGACCGACATCGTGAAGTTCGTCTACTCCATCAACGCGACGACGTACGACGCCTACGTCTGCGCGAACGGCAAGCAGGGCTCGACCGGCGGCGGCACCGTCTCGTGCACCACACCCGTCAAGACGGCCACCGCCACGGGCGTCAAGCCGCCCGCGGCCGGGCCCAACACCCTGTACGTCAAGGCGGTGGACACGGCGGGCAACGTCTCGCCCAACGCCACCAAGCACTTCTTCTACGTCAAGCCGCGCGAGCTGCCGGACGGACCCGGTGACCTGAACGGCGACGGGAAGGCCGACCTCGCGCATGTCACCGCGGCCGGCAACCTCTGGATCGACAACGTCTCCCAGGACGGGAAGTGGCTCTCCAGCACCTGGGGCACCCACGACAACGGCACCCTGCTGAGGGACGGCGCCACGGCGCCCCACATCTGGAACGGTACCGACACCTACGCCCTGGTCACCCACAGCGGCGACTTCGCCCCCGCGGACGGCGTAGCGGACTGGGTGATCCGCACCCCGGACAACCGGCTGTTCCTCTACCCCGGTGACGGGTACGGCGCCATCGATGTGAACCGGCGCGTGGAGATACGCCTCCCCGCCAACGCGCCCTCCCCCTCGACCTTCTCGGAGATCAAGTCGGCCGGTGACATCACGGGTGACGGCCAGCCGGAACTCTTCGTGGCCGGCGGCGCGCTGGGCGCCGAGCTGTGGGTGTTCAGCGGCTACAGCGGCGGCACCTTCGAGACGGCGACGCAGATGACGACGACGTCCTGGGCGGACCGGGACTTCGTGGCGATCGCCGACTACAACGCCGACGGCGCCGCCGACATGACGTTCCGCATGGCCTCGGGCAGCATCCAGCTCCGCAAGGGCAAGCCCGACCCGTCGGGCGCCGGTACGGAGCTGAAGAGCCTCGGGCAGTCCGGCTGGAGCATGGACGGCGACGACGTATACGCCTCCGGCATGACCCTCGCCGCCTACCCGCAGCTCTACGGCACCGCGGACACCACCGGCAACGGCACCCCCGACGTCTGGGCGACCAACAGCGCCGGAGCGCTGCTCCTGTTCGAGGGCGGTGCGGCCTCGCTCGGCACTCCGACGACGGTGAGGTCGAGCGGCTTCAGCACGATCAGGCAACTGGGCTGAGCCGGACCGGACACCTCACGGCCGGCCTCGTCGCACGACGCGACGGGGCCGGCCGCTCCGGTGCGCGGGCCCCGCCCGCCTCGTTCGCCAGGACGCCTGCCGACGCGTCCCGAAGAGCCGCGCCGAGCCGGACGCTCCCTTCTTCCACCTCTACGGGATCGGCCTCGACGACACCGCCTATGGCCGCCGCTGGCCTGACCCTGGAGACCCCGCTCACCGAGGGCGAGTCCGGTACCTACCGCTCCGCCCTCACCCCCCCCCGGCCAGGGTCCCCGACACGACCGACCTACCCCCGGGGTGGCCCCGCCTGGCGGCCACCCCAGGACATGCCCCACCGCTCAACCAAGGAACAGCGCACGTGGTACGTCGAAGCCAGAGCAGCAGTCCTCGTTCGGTCGTCGTCCTGACCTCGGGTACGGACTGGGGTTACCCGTGCCGCCGGGCAGCGGCGGAGCAGCGGGGCCGAGTCACCCATACCCAAGCGGCAGCCCGCGAAGATCAAGGCCTTGCAGCAGACCATCAGGGTGGCCCGCCTGGCGATCGACACAAAGCGCTGGAACGAGGCGCGTTACGCACTCAGCCGGGCTCGGGCCATCGCCAACGCCCTCCCCGCCAACGTGGCCCCGCAAGAGCGCGAGCAACTCGCAGCGCTCCGGAAGAAGTACGCGGCGCGCAACACGCCGGCCGCGAAGAACGCCAAGCAGGCGAAGGCGACCCCGGCCAAGCGCACGGGCGGCAAGCCGCCTGCCTCGAAGAAGTCCGCGGCGAAGAGCGCCGCCCAGCACTCGAAGCCCGCCCCTGTGAACGACCTCGGTGACCGCTTCATCAACCGTGCGGCCCTCGGCTACGGCCCGACGAAGGAGACCAGGCGCTCCCGAACGCGGTGAGGGCGTGCCGTCCGGTACTCCTCCAGCCGACGGCACGCCCTCAAGTCGCTCAGCGCTCCGCCGCGAACCGCACGAACCGCCCCCAGCCCTCACGGCCGACGGCGAAGGCCGGGCGGGTCACGTCCTTGGAGTCCCTTACGTGGACGGCCTGCTCGGCGACGGCGACTTCCACGCAGTCGTCCCCCGAGCTACCGCTATAGCTTGACTTGAACCAGGCGAGCTCCGTCGTGCTCATGTCTCTCCTCGCAGTCGCTCCAGCAGGGCCCGGGAATCTTTGGGGTGCAGGGCCTGCGACCGCAGTGTGTCATAGCGCTGCTGAAGAACTCTCACCTCCTTCGAGTCGCCAATCAGCCGCCCGCTCTCCTGGCCCTCCGAGTATGCGAGTCGACGCCCTTCTGGGGTCTCCAGTAGGCGCAGAGGCCCATCCATGCACGAGTGGTACTCGGCTTCTAGCGGCATGATCTGCAATGCCACATTGCGAGGCGATGTGTGCTCCAGAACGTGGTTCAGCTGCTCGCGCCGCACCTCGGCACCGCCCAGTCTCCGTCGCAGGACCGCTTCCTCAACGATGAAGTGGAACGGAACTGTCGCACGCTCGTAGAGCATCCGCTGCCGCTCCATCCTCGCCTCGACCTGAGCCTCCAACTGCTCGTCCGTCAGCAGCGGAATGCGGTTCTCGAAGAGTGCCCGCGCATACCCCTCCGACTGCAACAACCCCGGCACCAACCGGCACTCATACGTACACAGGCTCACCGTCCCGAACGTCCGCAGGCTGTCCGACGGATGCGGCTCCCGCTCCCCCTCCCCCACCACGACCGCCCGCGCACCGGCGCCCTCGGCCCCGGCCGCCTCCCCCTCGACCCCGGTCACGTCCATCCGCCGCCCCTTTCCTCTTCTCCGGACCACACCGCGACGGCTCCTCACGCCGCCCGCAATCGCCTCCAGCCTGACGGGAAAGCAGACGTACCGTCCACTCTTCGTGTCCGTACGCTGACTCAACGTACGGGATGCCACCCTCGCCCCCACCCCGTCCGACCGCCACCCGGAGGAGTCAGGGACACGGCGAAGGAGAACGCGAGTCAGCGCCCGAAGATCTCCGGACAGCGCGGGACCAGGCTGGGGACGGCTCTTGGCAGACGCCGTAACCGGCCCGGCCACAGGGTGCGACTCTCCTTGGCTCCGCGCGAGGCCCAGTGGTCCGCTCCGGGCCGCTCGGGCCGTCGACTACGTTGCCGCCGTCCGCGTCGCACCACCGGCCGCCGCGCAGCGTGCGACGCCCTGTTCGGGTTAATCGACGTCTCCTCCGGTGGAATGCGTCAGCCGCGTGAGCCCACCCCGCATTCGCGCGCCGGCAGCGCCGGCCCATTGCCTGTTGCCGCCCCCTTGACGCCACGTGGCATCCGGTCCTACCTTCCAAGCACTCTGTATCGATCGATACAGACACACTTCCCAGCGCGGGATGCTCCCCGGCCATAAGCACGGGCGGGCGACAGCGCATCGCACCATCTCCAGCCAGCAAGGGAACCTTATTCACGTGTCTTCCACACTCACATTCGAACCCGAGGCCAATGCCAGCCCGGCGATCGTTTGTCTCACTGTGAGCGGGGCTTCTGTCGTGACACGTTGTCGTGCGCCACTCCGATCTCTTCGGCCGCCTCAGCCTTGTCACCCACGGCTTGGCCGGCGATGTCGATAACGTCGGTGACCGCCGTATCCCCGCGGAAACCCAGGCCGTCTACGGGTGGGGCAACAATTCCGCGACTGTGCGGACAACGCCCACCTGCCCCAAGGCGGCGCCTGCGGCTGTGCCGACCTCGGCTCACCGGTTTCCCGCCGCCGCCAGGTCATCACCGCCGACCGAACGACCGCGACCATGTGAACTCCGGGGACGACTCGCTCGCCGCCAAGCCGTCGATGCTCGCCGGGTGATCCCTCGGCGTCGCCGGCCGCCCACGATGAGGCTCCGCCCAGTAGCCGCGAACGGACGGTCGAACTCGTCGTCGCCATCGGTACCCGCCCACGCCGATCGGGGCTGAGCACAAGCGGACCGACGCCTTCGCGTCTTCCCATCGGAGCAGCCCCAGACTGCATTCGGTGCAGCCTTGGCAAGTCCTTTCCGGGAAACTCCCCGGCGCGACCCCCGGCTCATCAGCCTCGTTGAGTGACGAACCCGACGACCTGAAACCGCCTCGCTGAATCGCAGCTTGCGACGAGCTCGTGAGCGCCATCAAAACGACTCCCACACGCGCCGCTCCCACTGACCAAGTGCCGGTCCCCGTGAACCATCGGGGGAAAGCCCGGCCAGATCGCGTACCGCGACGAACGCGATGCTCAAACAGTCGATGCTCGAGTTCGATCCGAACGCTCGCGAAGAGCGCCACACGGCGGGATGCCGAAAACTCATCGACTCGAAACGCCACCACTATGTCCCCGCTTCGCCCACCGCGAGGCGGCCGTTTGATCGCATCCATCCATGAGCGGCTGCGGCCGGCACTTTCGGCATGGGTCCCCAGGCGTCGGCCGAACTGCACTCTCCTGCCGTCCCGGCATGGTCCTACTTGACGAGGAGTACAGATGACACCAATCCAACGTCGTAACCCCTGGATGGTCGTGGTGGGTTCCGGCCTCGCGCAGACCGTCGGTCACGGACCGCTCGTACTGAGCACCTTCGGCCTCTTCCTGCTCCAGATCACCGACGAGACCGGGTGGGACCGATCCACCGTCTCGGTCGCCTTCACGGTTTCCGCAGTCAGCTTCGCGGTCGGTACACCACTGGCCGGCCGACTCCTCGACCGTTACACGTTGCACGCCGTGCTGATTCCCTCCTACCTCCTCTACACCGCCTCAGTCGCCTCCATCTCCCTCGTGCCACCCAGCCTGCCCGTCTTCTACCTGCCGTTCCTGCTGGCCGGCTTCTTCGCCGGCGGCACCTTCCTGCCGTTCTCCAAAGCGGTTGTCAGCTGGTTCGACAACAAGCGGGGAACGGCCATCGGAGTGACGGCCGCGATCGCCGCGTTGGGGGCTTCGCTCACCCCGATCCTCGCCCGCACCCTTATCGACGCGGTCGGCTGGCGGCAGGCGTACGTCTGGATGGCCCTCGTGGCCGCGCTCATCTCCCTGACGGCGACCACCGCGTTGGTGCGGGTCCGGGGCGAGCGCAGCAAGCGCGGCCGACTGCTCGAAAACACTGCCGGCGGGGACCGTGAGGCCCACGTCGTGCTCCCCGGTCTCACCGTGCCGGAGGCGCTGGCCGGCCGGCACCTGTGGATGATCGGCGCTGTACTGTGCTTGAGCAGTCTCGCGATCAGCGGCATACAGGTGAACGTGGTCCCGATGATGACGGACGACGGCCTGCCGCCAGGCGAGGTCGCGTCTCTGCTCAGCATCTACGCACTGGCGTCGCTGGCCGGCCGCATCATCAGCGGCGTACTGCTCGACCGGATCCCCGCCCGGCTGGTCGCCGCAGTCGTGTTGCTCTGCCCGGTGGTCGGGCTGTTCCTGCTCCGACCGCCCTTCGTCAGTGCGGCGGTCGGCATCGCCCTGGTCGGGCTGGCCTTCGGTACGGAGATCGACCTGCTCTCCTTCCTCGTCAGCCGCTACCTGGGGCTACGACGGGTCGGGACGCTGCTGGGAATGCTCCACAGCGCGATTCTCCTGTTCAGCGCACTCGGTCCTCTACTGACCGAGCTCGGCCGCCACGCAGCCGGGGACTATCGCGCGCTGTTTCCCTACATCGCCGCTGCGCTGGTGCTCTCTTCGCTCATCGCGCTGTGTCTCGGCCCTTACCGGTACCCCGCTGTCCGCGGCTTCGACCAAGCGGTCGCGCAGATGGAGGCCACTTCCGTGGCGCCACTCACCGAGCCGGCCGGCGCGGTGAGCCCTTCCGGCTCCGGCCGCGTGCCGGACTCCGACCTTCGGTAGCGCCGTGCTCGTCGTGAAGGGGGAGTTCACGCGTGCACCTCCGACGGCTTGTCGCTGGCTGCCGGACTGGACCGAGGCCCGCGTCTGGCCACGCCGCGAGCGTTCCGGCTGGACGAATCGCGCCAGACCGGCCCGCTGGACCGCGAAGACTGCCGGTGTGCGGGTCGTCGTCCGCATGCTCAGTGGGGACTGATTCGCCCCGTCGCACGCCGTTCCCCCGGCTCCAAGCACGCGCCGGCCAGTGGCGCGTAGGGGCCGGGGGAACACTGAACGGGCGCGGAAAGGGGCACAAGCACGGCGCGCGGCCCGAGCAGCCCTCCCCAGGAGCAGCGACGGCCCTCGGCTACGGCCCGACGAAGGAGACCAGGCGCTCCCGAACGCGGTGAGGGCGTGCCGTCCGGTACTCCTCCAGCCGACGGCACGCCCTCAAGTCGCTCAGCGCTCCGCCGCGAACCGCACGAACCGCCCCCAGCCCTCACGGCCGACGGCGAAGGCCGGGCGGGTCACGTCCTTTGAGTCCCTTACGTGGACGGCCTGTTCGGCGATCGCTACCTCCACGCAGTCGTCGCCCTGGCTGCCGCTGTAGCTGGACTTGAACCAGGCGAGATCGGTCGTACCGCTGTTCATAGCTCTCCTCGCAGTCGCTCCAGCAGGGCCCGGGATCCCTTGGGGCTCAGGGCCTGCGAGCGCAGTGTTTCATAGCGCTGGCAGATCAGGCTCACCTCTTTCCGGTCGGCAATCAACCGCCCGTTCTCCTGCCCCTCGGAGTAACCGAGGCGCTGCCCTCCGGGGGTCTCCAAGATCCGCATCGGCCCGTCCAGACACGCGTGCAACCCAGCCGCCAACGGCACCACCTGAAGCGTCACATTGCGCGGGGTGGTGAGCTCAAGAACGTGGTTCACCAGCCCACGCATTGCCTCTGCTTCCCCGAACCTCCGCCGGAACACATGCTCCTCGACGATGAAGCTGAACGGCACCGTCGGCCGCTCCCGCATCACCGCCTGCCGCTCCATCCGTACGGCGAGCTGCACCTCCAGCTCCTCATCCGTCCGCAGCGGAATCGTGCCCTCGAACACCGCCCGCGCATACCCCTCCGACTGCAACAACCCCGGCACCAACCGGCACTCATACGTACACAGGCTCACCGCCTCCCGCTCCAGCCGAGCCCACCGCCGGAACCACGCCGCCAGCCCCGCCTCCCCCCGCGTCAGATGCCGCGCGGCCTTCCGCAGCGCACCTGTGTTGCCCAGGGCCTCCTCCGCCCGCTCCACGAACGCCTCGTCCGGCATCCGCCGCCCCAACTCGACCGACTCCACCGTGTGCTTGGAGTACTGGACCCGGGCACCGAGGTCGACCCGGCTGAGCCCCGCGTGCTCACGCAACGCCTGGACGACGGCCCCGAACGTCCGCAGGCTGTCCGACGGATGCGGCTCCCGCTCCCCCTCCGTCACCACGACCGCCCGCGCACCGGCGCCCTCGGCCCCGGCCGCCTCCCCCTCGACCCCGGTCACGTCCATCCGCCGCCCCTTTCCTCTTCTCCGGACCACACCGCGACGGCTCCTCACGCCGCCCGCAATCGCCTCCAGCCTGACGGGAAAACAGACGTACCGTCCACTCTTCGTGTCCGTACGCTGACTCAGCGTACGGGGTGCCACCCTCGTCCCCGCCCCGTCCGACCGCCACCCTGAGGTCACGGAGAGCGAGGAGAAACCGTCCGCGTCCACCGCTCACCTGCGGAAAAACCCGGGCGGCCACCTCCCCTCCCGTGCACTCCCGCCCGCCACGGGCGGCGGCGGCCCCTGCACCGAGGGGTGCGTGACCCTGGCCCGGATCGGCGAGGACGCCTGGGCGCTGGGCGACAGCAAGCGGCCGGACGCGCAGCCGCTGCGGTTCACCACCGAGGAACTGGACGCGGCCGGTATCGACCCGGCGCGCTTCGGCCCCGGCGCCTGACCCTCCCCTCCCCCTCTCTTCCCCACCGCCGGCCGGACCGGACCCTCCCGCGTCCGGCCGGCGCTACTCGAAGCGGGAACAGCCCATGCACCACCACGCCTACCTCTGGACCGGCCCGAGGGAACGCTTCGACGACGAGGCCCTGCGGCGGCCCCCGCACCCCGACCCGCCCCCGCCCGGAGGCAGGCCGGAACTGATCGAGCGCTACCGCCAGGTGGCCGCGGAGTTCCGGACGTCGGACCTCCCGCCCCTGGAGACGGCGTACTGGCTCGTCAAGTCCCGCTCACTGGTGCGGGGCACCTGGGACGAGGCGAAGGAGGCGGCGGCCTGGCTCGGCGAGCGGCTGGCCGAGTACACCCCGCGGTTCGCGGCGGAGGGCGACCGGGACACCGCGCGCCTGGTCCGGCTGGTGGACGCCGCCGCCGAACGCCTGCGCGCGGGCGCCGACGTGTCGTACGGCTGCTACCTCGAACGCCCCTCGTACCTCTCCCTGGCCGTGGCCACGTGCTCCCCGAACCGCGCGGTCCCCGAACTGGCCTGCCCGTGCGGGTAGAGAACCCGGCGCGCACCGCCTCCTCCCCGCCTCCGTACGCTCACTCCGCGTACGGGGCGCGGCACTCGACCCCGCCCGTCCCCTCCCGCCACTCTGACGCCATGAACCACGCAACACCCCACGTCGGCCGGCCCGTCAGCACCGTCACGCACCTGCTGTCGTCCACGCGGCGCGGCGCCCGTCTCGCCCGGCTCCTCGCGGTGACCGAACTGCGCTCCCGGGGCGCTTCCCAGGACCTCACCGAGCGTGCCGAACTCGTCGTGGCGGAACTCGCCGCCAACGCCGTCCTGCACGGCCGCGTGCCCGGCCGCTGCTTCCGGCTCACCCTTGTCCTCGACGTCCTCGACCCGGCGGCCGGCCGCCTCCGCGTCGAGGTCAGCGACGCCCGCGGAGACCTCCACCCGGTCCCCCGCCCCGCGGACGCCGCACCCGACCCGCTCCCCACCGGCGGACGCGGCCTGACCCTCGTCACCGCCCTCGCCGACCACTGGGACTGCGTCCCCCACCCACCCGGCGGCAAGACCGTCCGGGCGGTGCTGACGACCTCGGTCGACGCGTGACGGCGTCGGCCGAGGAGAGCCGAAGCTCGCGCGTGCCGTGAACGGGCAGCCCGGTCCGTCGCGTTGACCGGGTCACAGCACACTCGGGACGGCGCATCCATCATGCGTTCCAGCCGGTGAGACGGGTGCGTTGCGCTGGTGCGCGGCTGCCCCCATGTGGTTACCTGGCCTCATGACCGTGCTCGTGACCCGCCGCCACGTTGACTACGGGCGTGTCACCACCACGCGTTGTTCTGCCGTGAGCTGAGTCCGCGCTCCGGTCTCCGACCAGTCTTTTCCCACCGCACAGGGCTGACCGCCACCCGCGTTCCGGACGCGGCTGTCCGCCCTGTGGTTCCTTCGCGCCTTCCCGTCTGCCGCACCGCGGGCATCTCCGCCTTCCGCACAAGGGAGCACCATCATGAGCCAGCCCATCGACTCCGTCACCGCCGGCCACACCCCTGAGGAACCGTCCGCCGGGCCCGACACGTCGGCCTGGTCGTTCGAGACCAAGCAGATCCACGCCGGGGCCGCCCCTGACCCGACCACCGGCGCCCGGGCGACGCCCATCTACCAGACGACGTCGTTCGTGTTCCGGGACACCCAGCACGCCGCCGACCTGTTCTCGCTCGCCGAGCCCGGCAACATCTACACCCGCATCCACAACCCCACCCAGGACGTCTTCGAGCAGCGTATCGCCGCCCTGGAGGGCGGGGCCGCGGCAGTGGCGCTGTCGTCGGGGCAGGCCGCCGAGACCCTGGCTATCCTGACGCTCGCGAGCTCCGGCGACCACATCGTCTCCAGTACGTCGCTGTACGGCGGCACGTACAACCTGTTCCGGCACACGCTGCCCAAGCTGGGCGTCGAGGTGTCGTTCGTGGACGACCCGGACGACTTCGAGGCCTGGCGGGCGGCGATCCGGCCGAACACCAAGGCGCTGTTCGCGGAGACGCTGGGCAATCCGCGCGGCAACGTGCTCGACGTACGGGCGGTCGCGGACGTCGCTCACGAGGCGGGCGTGCCACTGATCGTGGACAACACGGTCCCCACTCCCTATCTCCTGCGGCCCATCGAGCACGGTGCGGACATCGTCGTCCACTCGGCGACCAAGTTCCTGGGAGGGCACGGCACGGCCATCGCGGGTGTGGTCGTCGACGGCGGCACCTTCGACTTCGGGGCTCATGCCGAGCGGTTCCCGGACTTCACGGAGCCCGACCCCAGCTACCACGGGCTGCGGTACTGGCCGGCGCTCGGCCCGGGTGCCTTCGCCGTCAAGCTGCGGGTGCAGCTGCTGCGCGACCTCGGACCGGCCCTCTCCCCGCACTCCGCGTTCCTGCTGCTGCAAGGCGTGGAGACACTCAGTCTGCGCATCGAACGGCATTCGGCCAACGCCCAGGCCCTGGCCGAATGGCTGGAACAGCGGGACGAGGTCGCCGCCGTCCACTACCCGGGCCTGGAGTCCAGCACGTGGTACGAGGCGGGGCGGAAGTACCTGCCGCGCGGTGCCGGTGCCGTGATCTCCTTCGAGCTGCGGGACGGTGTGGAGGCGGGTAAGCGGTTCGTGGACGCCGTGGAGCTCTTCAGTCACCTGGCCAACATCGGTGATGTGCGCAGCCTCATCATCCACCCGGCGTCCACCACGCACAGTCAGCTCGACGAGGACCAGCTGGCGGCCACCGGCACCTCCCCCGGCCTGGTGCGCCTGTCGGTCGGCATCGAGAACCTCGCCGACCTCAAGGCCGACCTGGCGGCGGGGTTCCGCGCGGTGAAGGGCGCATCCTGAACACCGTGCTGACGCCGTCCGAGGTCCCCCTTCCGCCTGCCTCCGGGGCCTGGCGGGAGGGGGACCCGCCCGGGCGTCGCCAGTGGTACGAGCGGGACAGACCGCTTCCCCTGGAGGCGGGCGGTGAACTTCCGGGCGTGCGGCTCGCGTTCGAGACGTGGGGGCGGCTCGCTGCCGACCGTTCCAACGCGGTGCTGGTGCTGCACGCCCTGACCGGGGACAGCCACGTCGTCGGCCCCGCCGAACCCGGGCACCCCACCCCCGGCTGGTGGGAGGGGCTCATCGGACCCGGGCGCGCGCTCGACACGGACCGCTGGTTCGTCGTGGCTCCGAACGTGCTCGGCGGCTGCCAGGGCAGCACCGGACCGTCGTCGTTCACACCGGGTGGGCGCCGCTGGGGTGGCACCTTCCCCTTCCTGACCCAGCGTGACCAGGTGACCGCCGAAGCGGACTTGGCCGACGCGCTGGGCATCGAGCGCTGGGCCCTGGTCGTCGGCGGGTCGATGGGCGGGATGCGGGCGCTGGAATGGGCCGTGTCGCGTCCGGAACGGACTCGGACGCTCCTGTTGCTCGCCACGGCGGCCGCGGCAAGCTCGGAGCAGATCGCCTGGGCGAACATCCAGCTCCATGCCATCCGCAGCGACCCGCACTGGCGCGGCGGCGACTACCACGACGCCGCCCCCGGGCTCGGCCCGCATGCGGGACTCGGCCTGGCCCGTCGCCTCGCCCATGTCACCTACCGCAGCGAACCGGAGCTCCAGGTTCGCTTCGGCCGTGCGCCGCAGGGCACGGAGGATCCCTGGAACGGCGGCCGGTACCAGGTCGAGTCCTACCTCGACCACCACGCCGCCAAGCTCGTCCGCCGCTTCGACGCGGGCAGCTACGTGACCTTGGCAGAGGCCATGAACAGTCACGAGATCGGTCGCGGCCGGGGCGGTACGCGCGCCGCCCTGAGCCGTGTGAGGGCCAGGACCCTCGTCGCGGGCGTCGACTCGGACCGTCTCTATCCGCTGCCCCAGCAAGCGGAGTTGGCGGCCGGGATCCCCACAGCGGATCGCGTCCGGGTAGTCGAATCCCCCTACGGTCACGACGGCTTCCTCATCGAAGGGGAACAAGTCGCGGCACTCATAGGCGAACTCGTCGGCTAGTGCCGCGGCAGGCTACGACGGGGCGAACGTAGCCTGCCGCGGCACTAGACCGCGCGGGAGTGGCCGTGGCCTCGCCCTCCGGACCTCGCCGTCGGCGCGCTGACGCTGCGCGGCGAAGCGGTGGTCCTGGGCGTGGTCACGCATCTCCTCGCGTCCGGGACCGGCCAGCCGGCCCGAACGAATGTCGACGCCGGTCCACCAGGTGGAACGGCTAAGGGGCTGCGTGTGCCGCCCAGTCCAGGATCTGGACGGCTGCTCCGGCGGCCTCCAGGCCATGGCAGCGGGCGTGGTGACGGCGTTCGACGCCCCCGAGGTCGAGGTGGCCGCCGAAGGCCGGGTGGGCGGCGAGCCGGCGGGCGTAGGCCCACAGGGCGGGGTGGTCGGCGATGCGCTGGACGGCGGAGGCGTCAAGGTGGTGGCGGTGCACGGTGTCGAGCTGGACCAGCGCGACCCACAGCTCGACGTCGGCGGCGGTGATGTCGTCGCGGATCAAGTACGAGCGTGCTGCGAGCCGGCGTTCCAGGGCGCCGAGCGTCTCCAGCAGCTTGGTCAGTGCCCTGTCACGTTCCACAGGCTCGCCACCGGCCGATCCGGCGCGCTGCGCGGCCTGGTCGATGCCCTGCGCGCACATCCGCTCGACCGCCTCGATCTCCGCCTCCGCACCACACGGGTAGAGCGAGAGACGGTCACCGCCGAACCGGCGGGCGAGGTCGCGGATGATGTCCGGGGCATGGGTGCTGACGATCCGTCCGGACCAGTCGTCGCTGAGCACCGGCGCGACGGCCGGACCGGTGTACCGGTGGGCGCTGGCCTCGTACAGCGGCCGCAGGACCGAGTGGCCGCCCTCGGGGCAGTCGGGAACAGCCGGCAGGAAGGTGGTCGGACAGACCGCGTCCAGGCCGAGCAGGCCGTGGGTGATGGCGATGCGCAGGCCGTCGGGACAGGCGGTCGACAGATGGAGACGGTAGCGGCCCGGAACGGCGTAGTGGCCGCTGCGCGCGTCCCGGCCGATCCGGCCCCGGAAGGCGGGCGCGGGTCGGTCTGAGGCGTGGGCGGCCAGCGGTGTGACGGTCATGACTCTCCCCGGGAGCGGGCGCGGACGCGCGGCGGAAGCGACCTCGGACAAGGGAACGGGGCTCACCCGTGCGCACCGGACGCGTGAGCCCCGCTCAAGGGGCGCCGCCGGCACGGGATGGACGCGGTTCAGCCCTGAGACCTGATCGCGCTGCATACACGCAGCAGATCGATGTGACGGCGGGAGGTCAGAAGAGGCGAACGGCGCACACGGACGGTGACCGGCTCCAGGCGCCTCATATTTCCCTACCTAAGATCTAGGATTCCCCCAGTGAGTGTCGATCCGGCCGACATCGGCGTCAAGAGGACCGTCCCGCATCGCGGACGCCCCGACGGACGGCGGCTCCGCTCGGCACGCCGGTCGTCACGGAGAACGACGGCTCCTTCGGTGCACGGCGCACCGCCGACCCGCCCGCCCTCGTGGCCGCATGGCGGGCGAAGGGCGGAGGCACACGGCTGGTCGCCGTGCGAGACCGTCCTCGCGCTCGGCCCGCGACGCGGGCACGTCGGCACTCCGTCCGGCCCGGCCGACACGTTCGCCCCCTTCGTACGGCACGGCGCGATCGACGGCTTCACCGTCACGCCGTACCTCATTCCCGACCGCCTCGACGGCCTCGACGGCCTGCTCGTCCCGGAACCGCAGGAACGCGGCATCCACCGCACCGAATGCACCGGCACCACCCTGCGCGAGAACCTCGCACCGCGCGCGCCCCTCACCCACCGGTCCGCACCGGACGGACGACAGGCGGGCTGAGCCCCCGGGCCAGCGCTGGTACACATGACTGACAAGAAGCTGTCACACGCGGACCGGAATGCGGTCTCGGTCGACGCCCGTTCTGACTGACATGACTGTTGGAGTAGCGCTCAACGCGTCCGACGCGCCGAACCAGGTCGACGCCACCGTTCAACTGGCCCAAGAGGCAGCAGAGTTCGGTCTCACGTCGGCCTGGTTCGGGCAGACCTTCGGCGCGGACTCACCCCAGCTCGCGGCGATCGTCGGGCGCGAAGTGCCCGGGTTGCAGGTCGGCACCTCCGCGATCCCCGTCTTCGGCCGCCACCCGCTGCTCGTCTCCAGCCAGGCCCAGACCGCCCAGGCCGCGACCCACGGCCGCTACCACCTCGGCTTGGCCCTCGGTACGAAACTGCTGACGGAGACGGGCTTCGGCCTGCCTTTCGAACGCCCCGTCGCCCGCCTGCGTGAGTTCCTCACCGCGCTACGGCAACTGACACAGACCGGCACCGCCGACTTCCACGGCGAGTTGCTCACCGCCACCACCCCGATCCCGGCGCGCGTACCGGGCGCCGAGAGCGGCGTCCCCGTACTGGTCGCCGCGATGGGGCCGCAGGCGCTGCGGGTCAGCGGTGAACTGGCCGACGGGATCCTGCCCTACCTGGCGGGACCGCGCGCCCTCGCGGACCACATCGTGCCCGCCCTGACCGCCGCGGCTGAGGCCACCGGCCGCCCCGCGCCCAGGATCGTGGCACTGGTGCCCGGCGTGGTCACGGACGACGTCGACGCGGTGCGGGCCAAGGCCACCGAGCACCTCGCGTTCTACGAACAGATCCCGTCCTACGCGCGGGTCATAGAGCTCTCCGGCGGCCGGCGGGCCGCCGACCTGGCCGTGATCGGCGACGAGAAGACGGTCGAGGCCGAGGTACGGCGTTACCGCGAAGCCGGCGCCACCGAGGTGGTGTTCTCGGGCACCGAGATCGCGGGAGAGGCCGGTCGCCGGCGCACCTGGCGACTCCTCGGCGAACTGGCCGGCTGAGTCCAGGCGTCGGCTCGGCAACCCCCTGCTTCC
Organism: Streptomyces cinereospinus; assembly: GCF_042430725.1. NCBI lineage: Bacteria > Bacillati > Actinomycetota > Actinomycetes > Kitasatosporales > Streptomycetaceae > Streptomyces > Streptomyces cinereospinus. Next base: position 102,745 of record NZ_JBHMCY010000010.1, read on the forward strand.
CCTGCCCGAAGGCACACCCGGCACGAAGGAGATTCCCCATGACCACCGAGGCCACCACCACGGACCTCCACGCCTTCACCGAGACCTGGCTGGAGTGGTACCGCGCCCAGGAGGCCCGGCTCGCCGCCCCGCACGGGTTCCTGGCGATCACCGGCCTGCACTGGCTCGACGACCGACCCCAGCGCTTCCCGGACGCGCCCGGCACGTGGCGCACCGGCCCCGAGGGGATCGTCGTGGACCTCGACGACGGCGAGGAACTGGTCGTGGACGGGACGCCGGTGCGCGGTGAGCACCGCTTCGGCGTGCTTCCCGAGCGCGGCGGCGTCGACGCCGTCTGGGGAGACGCCGTCATCGAGGCCGCGCGGCGCGGCGGCCGGGACATCGTGCGCCCCCGGCACCCGGACGCGCCGCTGCGCACGGCTTTCACCGGAACGCCCGCCTACGCCCCCGACCCGCGGTGGGCCGTGACGGGCCGCTACATCCCCTTCGACACGCCGCGGCCGACCACCGTGGGCGCTGCGGTCGAGGGCCTTGAGCATGTCTACGACGCACCGGGCAGGGTCGAGTTCGAGCTGGACGGGCGCCCGCTGTCACTGACCGCGTTTCCCGGCCCTGGTACGGGCCGGCTGATGGTGCTGTTCACCGACGCGACCTCCGGCGTCACCACCTACGCCGCCAACCGGTCCCTGGCCCTCGCGCCACCCGCCGCCGACGGCACGGTCGTCCTGGACTTCAACCGCGCCGCCAACCTGCCGTGCGCCTACACCGACCTGGCCACCTGCCCGCTGCCCCCGGCCGAGAACCGGCTGCCGGTGGCGATCGAGGCCGGCCAGAAGATCCCCCGCGAGCGCGGCGGCTCCTGAGCCGGACGGGTGTGCTGAAGAGGACGGGTGAGAGGGCGTCGAAGTCCGAGACGTACGGCAAGAGCTTCGGTGATCATCTGACGTCGGCGGCGCCCAGTGCGGGCACGAACTCCGCGGAGGGCGGCGGGGGTGAGGGCGGTGAGCAGGCGCAGGGTGGGCTGGTCGCGCTGGCTCTGTCATAGTATGCCGAGCGTGCTTCGAAGGATCTGCCATTCGTCGCGGCCCGGGCGGGCAAGTCGTTGCAGGGTGTGGTGGATGCGACGACGGCGTACCTGAACGGTGACCAGGAGATGGCGGCGGAGGCGCAGCGCAAGACGCTCGCCGCCCCGAAGATCGACATGCCGGGGAAGGGCAAGGCGTGATCCAGCCCGATCAGATTCCGCAGTTCACCGGTGACCTGGCGCAACTGGAGAAGGACTACGCCGGTCTGAAGAAGGATGCCGGGAACGTCCGTGACGCGGGTGCGGATGTCCACTCACAGTTCCAGGGCCTGTCCGCGTACTACCAGGCGCCGGAGGCGGAGAAGCTCTTCGCCACCACCAAGCCGGTGAAGGACCGGGCGGACGCTTTCGCGGACGACCTGGAGACGGTGTCCTCGGCCCTGTCGGAGTACGCCACGGAAGTCCGTCCGCTCAAGGAGAAGCTGGAGCGGCTGAAGACCGACGCGACGGCGTTCGTGAAGTCGGTGAAGGACGACGACGAGTGGGAGTACGACGGGGACAAGGTCGAGGAGCACAACCAGCTGCGGGACGACATCACGGCGACGGTGGCGGCGTTCTGGGCGGCGGAGCGGACCTGCCACAACAAGATCATTGCGTTGGTGCCCGGCGGGAAGAAGGTCGTCGTCGGCGATGGCTCGGACCGTGAGGGCCAGTACGGGTTCTCGGCCGAGGACATGAAGAATGCGAGGCTTCCCTGGGGTGACCCGGTGGAGGAGAAGCATGAGTGGTACGAGGTCGGCCACTGGGTGAAGTCGTTCGTGTGGGACGGCCTGATCGTGGACGGTATCTGGGGCACCATCAAGGGCCTGGGCACGCTGGTCGGCTTCGGCGGCTGGGAGGCGATGGGGCAGGCCTGGAAGGGCCTGGCGCAGCTGGCCACCGGCCTGGCGCTGTCCTCGATCCCCGGGGTGGGGACGATGTTCTGGTCGCTGCCCGAGGAGAAGCTGCCCGGCTGGATCCGTGACTCGCGTACCGCGATGAAGGAGACGGGCAAGGCGCTGGTGGCGTGGGACCAGTGGGGCAAGAACCCCGCCCGCGCGGCCGGTGCGGTCACCTTCAACGTGCTCACGACCGTGTTCACCGGTGGTGCGGGGGGTGCGGCGTCGGGTGCGGGCAAGGCCGGTGCGGTCGCCAAAGCGCTGGGCACGACGGCGAAGGTCATCGACCCGATGACGTACATCGCCAAGGGCGCCGGCGCCGGCCTGTCGAAGATCGGCGACATCAGCGCAGCGCTCAAGGGGATCGGCAGCATCGACATCCCCGCCCTGCCGGAGGGCGCGATCACCCTCCCGGAGGGTGCGGTCAGGCTCCCGGACGGCACGGTGAACCTGCCGGAAGGCGCGGCGCTGCCGGAGGGGGCGACGCGGCTGCCGGACGGGAACGTGAAGCTGCCCGACGACGCCACCGTCCTGCCGCCGGGCACGGTCAGACTCCCCACCGAGGACGGCGTCCCGGCCCAGTACATGGACCCGGACGGTAACCTCCTCGACTCCCGGGGCAACACCGTGCAGCAGGCGGCCGACGGCCCCGGCGACATTGTCGACCAGGCCGGCAGCCCACCCCCGGCACCGGGCGCGGACACCCCGCGGGTGGACTCCCCGGTCCGGGAACCGGCCCTGGTCGGCGCAGGCACGCACACCGCCGACAACGCGGCACAGCACGTCCGCTTGGGCGACGACGGCCTCACCGACGCGGGCCGCCTGAGCGACGACCCGAACGCACTGGGCGGACGGGGCGAGGGCCCGGGCGGCACCGCCGACAACCTGCCCGGCGGCACCGCGGGCAACGAGCTCCCCGGCGGCACAGCCGGAAATGGGCTGCCCGGTGGCCCGACCCACGAGCACGGGCCAGGCCCGTCGGCGAGCCATGAGCCGCCGAGCGGTCCACGAGACCCATCGCCGTCGCACGATAGTGACAGTCCGACACCGCACAGCCGTGCAAACGATGGTGCCTACAGCGACATCGCAGGTGGTCCCGAAAGCGGGACCGGCCACGGTGACGGCCACCATGGTCACGGAGAACACGCTGACAGCCGTACCGGTGACAAAGGCGCACCCCATGATCGCGCGGATGACGGTGAGCAGTACCCCGACCGGGATGTGCGTGAGCCCCGGGGCTCACTGGCGGACGATGCGGCCCGGCGTGCTGCGGATCCCCTCCACATCGGGGACCAGCCTCTGCCGACACCCGCGAGGGGCGAGAATGTGCTCGGTCAGTTGCCGGAGCACCGGGTCACCCGCGATGCGGATGGGTTGATCACGCACGTCGACGGCCGGAATTTCGAGCACTTCCTGAAAGACTTGTCATATCAGCGTGGTGCCGCGTTCAGGGAGGCCAAGGAACTCGGCACGCTCTCACGGCGGCAGGTCGGGGCTTGTGCTGGTCAGGTCATGGACCTGCGAACCGGGACGATCATTGAGGGAATCAATGGCAAGTTCGACAACATCCTTGCACCGGACCAAGTCCATCCAACACTTGCAGCCAACTACAACGCACTTCCTGATCCGCCTCCTGCCCCCGACCACCCGCTGGGACACGCCGAAGTGAAGGCTGTAAATGCTCTGCTCTGGGAAAGGACGAAGCTGGGACTTCCAGACGGCGAAGCTGCACTAGCCGAGTTGCGTGCAGCCGTTGAATTCCCCTACACGCCGCACATGCAGACTCAGCTGTCGGGGCGCCCCGCTCCATTCTGTGCGAACTGCAACCTTATGCTGGACGGTGTGGACAGCTTGCATGGTAGGTTCACAGGAAATCCGCCGACAGATGCCACTTGGATTCCCTGATGACTGAACAGATTCGCATCGACATTGACGACCCCGAGGTCGATATCGACCACTCGCAGCGGTTGCTGTACCGGGGAGCACCATTCACCGGAGAGGTCGTGGAGCACCTAGGTGGAGCCCTGATCAGCCTTGAGTGCTACGAGGACGGTTTGCGGCACGGGCCGAGCCGAGAGTGGTACAAGGACGGCTCTCTCCGGTCCGAAGCGACGGCACGCAGAGGCCGCCCGGTGGGCGTCTCACGTGAATGGCACGCCAACGGCACACTCGCAGTCGAGCGGGTTTTCGCCGAGGACGGATTGACCATGCTGTCTGACAGCAATTGGGACGAGAATGGGCGTCCGACACGGGCTTGGCGTAAGGAGGACGCCTGAGTCAGCGCAGTAACGGAGCGGGATACCGTGTTCGCGCGGCGCCCCAGCGATTGCAGGAGTTGAAGCACCGAGGCTGCACCTGAACTTTAGGAAGCGACGCCCTCGAGGAGTTCACTGAGGTTGAACTCGTGATGTCGTAACGGGCTGACCGTGTCCTGCTCCGTGCGGTATCACCATGGGATGCGGTATCCACAAGGGGGCGAGCTGACCGCCGAACCCAGGGGAGTTTCAGGAACGGTTACGGCTGGAGGCGGCCGAGCGATTCGAGCGCAGTGAGACGAACACGATGATCGCCAAAGAGCTGCGGGTCTGCGCCAGGGCGCGAGCGCTCTCGGTGATGAGACGTCAGGGTTGTGCCGGAGCAGGCGCGTTGTCGGTCTCGTGGCGTTGGTGAAACGAGACGCGACCTCGGATGATCAAGGTGTCTGAAGCCGTTGATCACAACCGAAGTGCCGGATGGACGACGAAGCAGGCCGTGCACTGGCGCTCGGACACCTTGCGGTCGCAGCCTCAGCGGCCGCAGTCGGGGCACGGGACGGACTCACAGCGGGCGCAGGCGCGGGCGTAGGAGGTGAAGTCCTCCCCGCAGTGTGCGCAGGTGTAGTCGGCGGGCTCGAAGCCGTTGTATCGAACGGAGGGCGCGAAGGTCGTCCAGGGCGCGAGGCCGGTGACCGCGACGACCAGGACGTAGCCGTTCATGGCCGCGGTCTGCACATACAGCTCCTCACCGGCGACGGCGCCGTCACGGTAGGTGAGCCGGCCACGTCCCTCGGCATGCCCCTGGCCCGACAGGGCCGTGCGCAGGACCGGGATCTGGCTCTGGTCGCTGCCGCGCCGCAGTGAGGGCAGGCCGTGGGAAGCGCCGAAGGCCAGGATGCCGTCACGGTCGGGAAGCAGGATGTGACCGGGGGCTGGGAGACGTTCGCTCGTATGGCGGCGTGCGTGTCCGCGCCAAGGCGCGCGGCGAAGCGCCGCCGCATCGTCCCCCGCTCGGTAAGTTCGGCCTCGTCGATCAGGAAATTCCGGATCGACGTGAAGAACATCTTCTCCAGGGAAGCGTCGTCGACTGTCTTCAGAAGCAGGTCAGGAGAAAGTTCTCGCCCTTCCTGCTGAGCCCCCCGAAAGACCAGAAGGTCTCCGACGCAGGTCAGAGGTCCTTTCGCAGGTAAAGCCGCAGGTAGCGGCAGACGAGTCGGGCTGTACGCCGGGTTCTGTGCTCCGGGGCCTCGCGGCCCGTGGAGTGACGGCCATCCATCTAGGACCGGCGTTGCCGCCGGTCTCGTGCGGTCTACCCGCGGACTCGGGCGGGCAGCCCTCGAACGTCCGCGCAGAGCGCGTTTCACCGCGCTCCTTTTGACCTTGCTCCGGGTGGGGTTTACCTAGCTGCCCAGGTCACCCTGGGCACTGGTGGTCTCTTACACCACCGTTTCACCCTTACCGGGGGCCGAGGCCCCCGGCGGTCTGCTTTCTGTGGCACTGTCCCGCGGGTCACCCCGGGTGGCCGTTAGCCACCACCCTGCCCTGTGGAGCCCGGACGTTCCTCGGGGAGATTCACGAGAACCTCCACGCGGCCGTCCGCCCGGCTCGTCTGCCGTGCTGACCATGGTACCGGGCGGCCGGTCGGAGGAAGTCCGCGGTCTCCAGGTCGAACGCGAAGGGCCCGGGGAAGGGGAGCGGTCTGCCGAGGGGGCGGGTGAGGTGCTCGCGGTGGTCGTCCCTCTCGGGGTCACTGAACAGCGCGATCGAGGAGGCCCCGCGGTCCGCGAGCAGGTGGAGGGGGATGCCGCCGCGGGCGCAGCGGCGGCGCTCGGCCTCGCGATCGGCCCGCGGCCCGGTGGAGGTCACCCCGACGGCGCGCGGGCGCGCGGTGCGGCGCCGCCGTGAGGTGCCGCGGACGCCGGACCGGGTGCCCGGCGGCACGCCGTACGCTGGCGCGGAGGTCTATCGAAGGAGTAATTGTGCTGGTCCTGCTGCCGCCCTCGGAGGGCAAGGCGTCCTCCGGCCGGGGCGCACCGCTGACGCTGGAGTCGCTCGCGCTGCCGGAGCTGAACGAGGCCCGGGAGGCCGTCCTCGGCGAACTGGTCGAGCTGTGCGCCGGCGACGAGGACAAGGCGCGTGAGGTGCTGGGGCTGAGCGAGGGGCTGAGCGGCGAGGTCGCCAAGAACGCCGCCCTGCGCGCCGCCGGAACCCGGCCCGCCGGGGAGATCTACACGGGCGTGCTGTACGACGCCCTGGACCTGGCCTCGCTGGACGCGGCCGCCAAGCGGCGGGCCGCGCGTTCCCTGCTGGTCTTCTCGGGGTTGTGGGGCGCGGTCCGGGTGACGGACCGGATCCCGTCGTACCGCTGCTCGATGGGGGTCAGGCTGCCCGGGCTGGGGGCGCTGGGCGCGCACTGGCGGACGGCGATGGCCCCGGTGCTGCCCGAGGCGGCCGGCAAGGGCCTGGTGCTGGACCTGCGGTCGGCGGCGTACGCGGCGGCGTGGAAACCGAAGGGCGGGGTCGCGGGGCGGACGGCGACGGTACGGGTGCTGCACGCGCCGACACGGAAGGTGGTCAGCCACTTCAACAAGGCGACGAAAGGGCGGATCGTACGGGCCCTGCTCACGTCGGCGGCGGCGCCGCAGGGACCGGCGGAGCTGGTGGAGGTGCTGCGGGAGCTCGGGTACGCGGTGGAGGCCGAGGCGCCCGCGGGGGCGGGGCGGTCCTGGTCGCTGGACGTGCTGGTGGACGAGGTCCACTGAGCCCGTACCGGCTGCCGGTGGCCTCCGGGTGCGTTGCATGGCACGCAACGCTCCATGCGTATGGTGCGTGTGCCGGGCACGATGTGGCGCATGAGCGACTCCGTGCTTGATCTCGCCCCCGTCGTCCCCGTGGTCGTCGTCCCGGACGCCGCCGACGCCGTCCCGCTCGCCCGGGCGCTGGTCGCCGGCGGGCTGCCGGCGATCGAGGTGACGCTGCGGACGCCCGCCGCGCTCGACGCGATCCGGGCGATCGGCGCGGCGGTGCCGGACGCGGTGGTCGGGGCCGGGACGGTCATCACGCCGGGGCACGTCGAGGACGCGGTCGCGGCGGGGGCGCGCTTCCTGGTGAGCCCGGGCTGGACGGACGTGCTGCTGGACGCGATGCGGCGGTCCGGGGTGCCGTACCTGCCGGGCGTGTCGACGACGTCCGAGGTGGTGGCGCTGCTGGAGCGCGGGGTGCGGGAGATGAAGTTCTTCCCGGCGGCCGCGGCGGGCGGCACGGCCTACCTGAAGTCGCTGGCCGGGCCGTTGCCGCAGGCGCGGTTCTGCCCGACGGGCGGGATCGGGCCCGCCTCGGCTCCGGAGTACCTGGCGCTGCCCAACGTCGGCTGCGTGGGCGGCAGCTGGATGGTCCCGGCGGACGCGGTGGCCGCCCGGGACTGGGCGCGGATCGAGCGGCTGGCCCGCGAGGCGGCCGCGCTCAGCGCAGGTGGGAGGTGTCGTTGAGGAGGCGGACGCTGGCGTTGCCGTCGGCGTAGTACGCCACGGCCGACAGGGAGGCCGCCGAGAGTTCCATCCGGAACAGGGACTCGGGCGGGGCGCCGAGGGCGAGACGGACCAGGGTCTTGATCGGGGTGACGTGGGTGACGAGCAGGACGGTCCGGCCGGCGTACGCCGCGACCAGCTTGTCGCGGGTGGCGGCGATGCGGGCGGCGGTCGCCGCGAAACTCTCGCCGCCGCCGGTGGGTTCGGCGTCCGGCGAGGCCAGCCAGGCGCTGAGGTCGTCGGGGTGACGCTGGTGCACCTCGGCGAAGGTCAGGCCCTCCCAGGCGCCGAAGTCGGTCTCGCGCAGGCCGTCGTCGACACCGACCTCCAGCCCGAGGCGGGCGGCGACGATTCCGGCGGTCTCGCGGGCGCGCGCCAGCGGGGAGGCCACGACGGCCTGGATCGTCCCGCGCCTCGCCAGCGCCGCGGCCACCCGCTCCGCCTGCTCACGCCCCACGTCGGACAGGGAGGGGTCGCCGCCCCCGCTGCCCGAGAAGCGCTTCTCCGGCGTGAGGGGTGTCTCGCCGTGCCGCAGCAGCACGAAGGTGGCGGGCGCTCCCAGGTCGGGCGCCCCCCACCCCACGCGAGGCGTGGCGACGTTCCGCGCGGCGTTCACCTCGGCACCGGCCCCGGCCGGGGAGGCGACGGGACCGGAGCCACCGGACGACGCGGGGGCGGAGCCGGCGCGCCCCGCCGTGGAGGAAGCTCCGGGCGGAACGGGAGCGGAGCCGACGCCTCCCGGCACGGCGGAACCAGCGGACGAAACAGGGCCGGAGCCGACTGCCCCCGAAACAGCGGCGGAACCAGCGGACGAAACGGAGCCCGAGCCAACGCCTCCCGGCACGGCGAAACCAGCGGACGAAACAGGGCCGGAGCCGACTGCCCCCGAAACAGCGGCGGAACCAGCGAGCGAAACGGAGCCCGAGCCAACGCCTCCCGGCACGGCGAAACCAGCGGACGAAACGGAGGCGAAGCCGGCGGACCCGGACACGGGGGAAACGGGGCCGGAGCCGGCGCGCCCCGCAACGGCGGAGCCATCGGACCCCGGCGCGACAGAGCCGGCGCGCCCCACGGCCGCGAAGTCAGCGGACCCCGGCACGGCGGAGTCGACGGACCCCGGCGCGGCCGAGTCAGCGCGCCCGGTGACGGCGGAGCCGTCGGCCCCCGGGGCCGTCGCGGAGGCGGTCGTCGCTGAGCGTCCCGCCAGTGCCGCGCGGACCCGTGCCGCGCCCGCCGTCGCGTCCCCGGGTGGCCCCGCGGGCTCCGGGACCGCCGGTGCCCCGGCCGCCGGGGAGGGCGTCCAGGCCTCCCCGCGGGCCCCGGCGTCCATCGCCTCGTTGGCCAGCCGGTCGGCCCGCCGGTTGCGCTCCCGCGGGATCCACTCGTACGTCACCTGCCCGGCGGGGAAGACCCGTCCCGCCTCCCTGGCCAGGGGTTTCATGTCGGGGTGCTTGATCTTCCAGCGGCCGGACATCTGTTCCACGACCAGCTTGGAGTCCATCCGCACCCGCACGGACGCGGCGGGGTCGAGGGCGTGGGCCGCGCGCAGGCCGGCCAGCAGCCCCCGGTACTCGGCGACGTTGTTCGTGACGACGCCCAGGTACTCGGCCGTCTCCGCCAGCGCCTCGCCGGTCGCCGCGTCGAGCACCACGGCGCCGTACCCCGCGGGCCCCGGGTTGCCCCGGGAACCGCCGTCGGCCTCGACGATGAACTCCCGCACCGCAGCGGCCCCTACAGGCCCGACTCGGAGGTGCGCACCAGGATGCGGCGGCAGTTCTCGCACCGCACCACCGTGTCCGGCGCCGCCCGGCGGATCTCGTTCAGCTCGGTGATGGCCAGCTCCTGGCGGCAGCCCTGGCAGGTCCGCTGGTAGAGCCTGGCCGCGCCGACGCCGCCCTGCTGCCCGGCCAGCTTGTCGTAGAGCTTGAGCAGGTCCGCCGGGACCGAGCCCGCGACGACCTCGCGCTCCTTGGTCACCGACGCCGCCTCGCCGTCGATCTCCTCGAACGCGGCGTCCCGGCGCGCGGTCGCGTCGTCGATCTTCGACTGGACGGAGCCGACCCGCTCGGTCAGTTCGGCGACCCGCTCCTGCGCGGACTCCCGGCGCTCCATGACCTCCAGCACGACGTCCTCCAGGTCGCCCTGGCGCCTGGCGAGGGAGGCGATCTCGCGCTGGAGGTTCTCCAGGTCCTTGGGGGAGGTCACCGCGCCGGTGTCCAGGCGCTGCTGGTCGCGGACGGCACGCTGGCGCACCTGGTCGACGTCCTGCTCGGCCTTGGTCTGCTCGCGGGCGCAGTCGCTCTCCTCGGTCTGCGCGGCCACCAGCAGGTCGCGCAGCTGCGTGAGGTCCTTGCTCAGCGACTCGATCTCGGCGTGCTCCGGCAGCGACTTGCGCCGGTGCGCGAGCTGCTGGAGGCGGACGTCGAGGGCCTGGACGTCGAGGAGGCGGATCTGGTCGGCGGACGCGGCGTTCAGTTGGGGGCTCCAGGAGTGTGCGTCGGGTTGGACGCCGCGTGGGCGGTCCAGGGGTCGGTGACCGTCTTCGAGACGTGGACGCGCAGGTCCCAGCCGTGGCGGTCGGAGATCTCGTCGAGCTGGGCGGCGGCCAGCTCGCACCAGGGCCACTCGGTGGCCCAGTGCGCCGCGTCGAGCAGCGCGAGGGGGCTGTGGGCGCGGGCCTCGGAGGCCGGGTGGTGGCGCAGGTCCGCGGTGAGGAAGGCGTCGGCCCCGGACGCCCGGACGGCGTCGAAGAGGCTGTCGCCGGAGCCGCCGCTCACGGCGACCGTGCGGACCGCGGCCTCGGGGTCGCCGGCCACCCGGATGCCCTGCGCGGTGGCGGGCAGCCGTTCGGCGGCGAGGGCGGCGAACTCACGGACGGTCAGCGGGTGGTCCAGCTCGCAGACCCGGCCGAGACCGCGGCGTCCGTCGGGGTCGCTCGTGTCGGGCACCAGGGGGCGCACCACCCGCAGGTCCAGCGCGCCGGCCAGCGCGTCGCTGACGCCCGGGTCGGCGGTGTCGGCGTTGGTGTGGGCGACGTGCAGGGCGATGTCGTGCTTGATGAGGGTGTGCACGACCCGGCCCTTGAAGTGGGTCGCCGCCACCGTCGTCGTACCGCGCAGGTAGAGCGGGTGGTGGGTGACCAGCAGGTCGGCGCCCAGCCGTACCGCCTCGTCGACGGTCTCGCGCACCGGGTCGACCGCGAACAGCACCCGCGTGACGTCCTGGCCGGGATCGCCCACGACGGTGCCGACCGCGTCCCAGGACTCGGCCCGCTCGGCGGGCCACAGGTCCTCCAGCGCGGCGATGACTTCAGACAGACGGGGCACGGGACACAGGCTACCTGCCCGTTCTGCGCCGTCACACCTGTGCCGCCACGCCCGCCACGCACAGCACAGCCGTCACCCCGTCACCGGATGAACCGCTGGACCGCCACCCTTCCGTGTGAAGCGGCGGTCGGCCGGTCCCCCGCCTGTGCGTACGAAAACTAGCTTCGTCGCTGGAGGTGACCGAACGATGACTGTCTGTGTTGTCGAGGCCGCGGCGGAGGACGAGGACGACCCCTCCCCGCCACCGGGTTGCGTGATCGCGGTGGACGGCGCGTACGCCGCACGCCTCGCCCGCAGCGGCGACTCCTGGTTCCCGGAGCGCTGGACGCTCGACGGCCCCGAGCCCTACGCCGTGCCGCTGCCCGGCAACCAGCCCGAGGAGCCCGGCACCGAGGTGCAGCCGATGGGCGACGGCCGGGTGCTCATCCGCCGTCTCGCCGCCGGGCGGCACACCTTTTCGCTGCTCTACCCGACCGGCCCCGGCACCGGCGAGCTGCCGCTCGGCGCGGTCGAGTGCCCCGGTCCCGGCATCCGGCTGCGGCTGCTGCCGCCCGCGCCCGGCGGCGCCCGCGCGTACGCCCTCGCCGTGGGCCGGCACTCCAGCACCGTGTGGCTGGTGGCGGGCGGCACGTTCGGGCCGGAGCGCGTCGCCGAGGTCCCCGGGCGCTGCTCGGGCGGGGTGTGGCTGGACCGGGCGGGGCGGATGCTGGCCCTGGACCGGGAGTCCGGCGGGCGGACCAAGACGGTGGTGGTGGACCTCGGGTGCGGCGGGGCGGTGTCGCCGCTGCTCCAGATCGCCGCCGGCAGCGACGACCGGCTGCTGCTCGCCGACCCCGACAGCGGGCTGCTGCTGATCCGCTCCGACGCGCCCTGCCCCGGTGACGGCGCCCGGCTGGGCTGGGGGGTGCTGGGCAGCACGCTGCCGGTGCGGTTCCCGGAGTGCCTGCGGGCGGCCGGGGAGTGCGCGGTCACGCCGTTCGCGATCCAGCCGGGCCAGGTGCTGACCCCGGCGAGCTGCGGGGTGGCGCTGCGGATCGACGGTCCGGCCGGCAGCTGGGTGGGCGTGTGGCGGCCCGCCGAGCGCCGGGTACGGCACCTTCCGGCGCCGCAGGGGTGGCTGGCGGGCGCCGGGTTGTGGACGAGGGACGGCGTGCTGCGGCTGCCGTACGCCACCGAGGGGGTGCCGTGCGGGGTGGCGGAGTGGGCGGTGCCCCGGGAGGCGCCGCGCGCGGACGCCGGCGGCGCGCACCCGGCGGAGACGGCGGCCACGGGGGCCGCGGCGGCCCCGGGGGGTCCGGTGGCGGACGGCGCGGCTCCGCCCGAGGCCGGGGCGGCCGCGGAGGCGTCGGAGGCGCGTCCCGCGGAACCGGCCGCGCCGCGTCCGGTGCCGTTGCAGCAGGCGCCCCTGGGGGGTCGTACGGCAGGTGGATAACGAAGTGGCGCCGGTCGGCGTGGGCACCTGGAACGCACCCGCGGCGCCCTCGATAAAATCACCCGGCTGTGAGCAGAAGATCATGTTGACGGGGTGAATTCTTCCGATGAGTGACGCCAGCACGTCCCAGCCGCTGCCCGAGGTCCAGGACGCCACCGGCCACGGCCGGCACCGCGGCCCGGTCTCGACGCAGGACACCGAGTCGGCCCCTCGGGGCCGGCACCGCAAGCCGGTCGGGCAGCAGGCCGAGTCGGCGGCCTGACGGTACGTCAGGCCGCCGGGCGCAGGCCCGGGCCCCGTTCACCCCGGCCCCGGTGGTGAGCGGGGCCTCGCCGTTCCCCCGCGCCCCCGGTCTCGGGCGTGCCGCACGATCACGTCGGCCACGACCGGCGCGTCGCCCCCACCGCGCGCACCCGTGCGCACGACGGCCCGCACGGCCGTGCCCGCCCGCCCGCCACATCGCGATGCGCAGGGTCTCGGACCGTACGGAACGGACCCTCCGGCCACACCCAACAGGTCACCAACCGCACGGGACGGACCCTCCGACCACACCCAACAGGTCACCGACCGCACGGAACGGACCCTGCGACCACACCCAACAGGTCACCGACCGCACGGAACGGACCCTGCGACCACACGCAACAGGTCACCGACCGCACGGAACGGACCCTCCGACGGCACGTCGGACCGTCAGGGGCGAGGGCAACGGCCGCCCTCGCCCGCCCCTCACCGCGCCGAGGTCCTCCGCGGCAGCCACACCGCCATCACCACCGCCCCCACCACCAGCACCACCGCGCTCGCCCGGAACGCCGACGCGTACCCCTCCACCAGCGCCACGGGCCCCTCGGCGGCCGCGCCCGGCGCCGCCCCGTCCTCGGTCCGGGCCGCCGCGACGGTCGACATCACCGCCAGGCCCAGCGAGCCCCCCATCGTCCGCGAGGTGTTGACCAGCCCGGACACCAGCCCCGCCTCCCCGGGGTCCGCCCCCGACGTGGCCAGCGCGGCCAGCGGCGTCGCCGTCAGCCCGGCCCCCAGCATCATCAGGATCCCCGGGAACATGATCGCGGTCAGGTAGGCCCCGTCCACGGTGATCGTCGACTGCCACCCGAACCCCGCCGCGGCCACCACGGCCCCCAGCACGGCCACGTTGCGCGCCCCCGCGCCGCGCATCAGCCGGGGCGCGAGCTTGGAGCCGGCCACCACGGCCAGCGAGCTGGGCACCAGGGCGAGTCCGGCCTCCAGCGGCGAGTAGCCGAGCACGTTCTGCGCGTACAGCGTCATGAAGAACCACATGCAGAACATCGCCGAGCCGTTCAGGAACATCGCCACGTTGGCCGACGCCACCGGCCGCAGCCGCAGCAGGCCCAGCGGCATGAGCGGGGCCGCGGTGCGCGCCTCGACCAGCAGGAACAGCCCGATCAGCAGCAGCCCCGCGACCAGCGGCACCAGCGTCCCGGCCGCCGCCCACCCCGCGGCCTCGGTCTGCGAGATGCCGTACGCGAGCGACCCCAGGCCCGCGGTCACCAGCAGCGCGCCCGGCAGATCCAGCCGCCGCCCGTCCCCCGCCCGGCTCTCCGGCAGCCACCGCAGCGCGCCCAGCAGGACGACCGCCCCGACCGGCACGTTGATCAGCAGCACCCACCGCCACGACAGCCCGTCCACCAGCAGCCCGCCGACCAGTCCGCCGGCGGCGCCGCCGCCCGCGCCGACCGCGGTCCAGGTGGCGATCGCCCGGGCCCGTGCCGCCCCCTCCGGCACCGCCGCCGTGAGGATGGTCAGCGTCGCGGGCGCCAGTACGGCGGCGCCCAGGCCCTGTACCGCCCGCGCGGCCAGCAGTTCCCACCCTTCGCGGGCCAGCCCGCCGCCCAGCGAGGCCAGGGTGAACAGCGCGAGCCCCACCAGGAAGGTCCGCTTGCGCCCGTACAGGTCACCGGCGCGCCCGCCGAGCAGCATGAACCCGGCGAAGGCGATCGCGTACGCGTTCACCACCCACTGGAGCCCGGAGCCGCTCAGGCCCAGGTCGGCCCGCATCGAGGGCAGGGCCACGTTCACGACCGACACGTCGAGCACCACGAGGAACTGTCCGGCACAGGCGAGCGCCACCACCAGCCAGGTGGGGGCGCCGGTAGGACGGGATATGCGGGGTTCGGCCGCGGCTCGGAGCATGCGGGCCATCCTCTCAACCGCCGCGCGTCCCGCGCATCGGGCGGTTGCCCCGCGAGCCTCGGTCTCAGGACGTAGGTCGCTCCTCCCGCCGCTTCGCGGCCCATGTGCACCCTTTGCGCCTACATATCGATCCTGTTTGCCTAAAAGCTTTAGGAAATGCACAATGCTTTTCGGCACGGGCACGAGGTCCCCGGCACACAGTTCCGGCAAAAGGTCCCCGGCACACAGTCCCGGCAAGAGGTCCCCGGCGAAGGAGAGAACGCTCATGGCGCGCGCGGGACTGACCGGCGAACGGCTCGCCCGGGCCGGCGCGGACCTGGCCGACGAGGTCGGCTTCGACCAGGTCACCGTCTCCGCGCTGGCCCGCCGCTTCGACGTCAAGGTGGCCAGCCTCTACTCGCACGTGCGCAGCTCCCAGGACCTCAGGACGCGGATCGCCCTGCTCGCCCTGGAGGAGATGGCCGACCGCGCCGCCGACGCGCTGGCCGGACGGGCCGGCCGGGACGCCCTGACCGCCTTCGCCGACGTCTACCGCGACTACGCCCGCGAGCACCCCGGCCGCTACGCCGCCGCCCGGCTCAGACTCGACCCGGAGACGGCCGCCGCGAGCGCGGGCGTCCGGCACGCCGCCATGACCCGGGCCATCCTGCGCGGCTACGACCTGCCGGAGCCCGACCAGACCCACGCCGTCCGCATGCTGGGCAGCGTCTTCCACGGTTACGTCAGCCTGGAGCTGGCGGGCGGCTTCGACCACAGCGCCCCCGGTTCCCAGGAGTCCTGGGACCGGATCCTGGACGCCCTCGACGCCCTGCTGCACAACTGGCCCACGGCCTGACCCCGCGGCCCCCACCCCCGACCCACAGGCAGAGGTCATGCAGCCCTGGATCACCACCCCGCTCACCCCCGCCCTGCTGCGCGGCGCCCTCGACGTCGAGCGCACCGCGCACGGCCTGCTCCCGCACCGGCTGCCCGCCGCCGCCCGCGCCCAGAACGCCGACGGACACCTCGCCATGGCCGAGTCCCAGCCCTCCGGCGTGCGCCTGGTCTTCCGGACCCGCGCCACCGCCGTCGAGCTGGACACCCTGCCCACGAAGCGGGCCTACACCGGCGCCCCGGCGCGCCCGGACGGCGTCTACGACCTCCTCGTCGACGGCCGCCTGACCGGGCAGGCCACCGCGCCCGGCGGCAACACCGTCACCATCGACCTGGCCACCGGCGGCACCGCACTCCACGCCGGCCCGGCCGGCACGGTCCGCTTCGGCGACCTGCCCGACCGCGCCAAGACCGTCGAGATCTGGCTGCCGCACAACGAGATCACCGAACTCGTCGCCCTGCGCACCGACGCCCCGGTGGAGCCCGCCCCGGACCCCCGGCCGCCGGGTCTGGCTGCACCACGGCAGTTCGATCAGCCACGGCTCCGACGCCGCCGGCCCCAGCAGCACCTGGCCGGCCCTGGCGGCGGCCGCCGGCGGCGTGGAGCTGATCAACCTGGGCCTGAGCGGCAGCGCGCTGCTCGACCCGTTCACCGCGCGGGCGATCCGGGACACCCCCGCCGACCTGATCAGCCTCAAGATCGGCATCAACCTGGTCAACACCGACCTCATGCGGCTGCGCGCCTTCACCCCCGCCGTCCACGGCTTCCTGGACACCGTCCGCGAGGGGCACCCCACCGCCCCCCTCCTGGTCGTCTCCCCCATCCTGTGCCCCATCCACGAGGACACCCCCGGCCCCTGCGCCTTCGACGTCGGCGCCCTCGGCGCCGGCCGGCTGCGGTTCCGGGCGGCGGGCGACCCGGCGGAGACGGCCGCCGGGAAGCTCACCCTGAACGTGATCCGCGCCGAACTGTCCCGCGTCGTCCGGCAGCGCGCGGCGGACGACCCCCAGCTGCACCACCTCGACGGCCGCGAGCTCTACGGCGAGGCCGACCACGCCGAACTCCCCCTCCCCGACGACCTGCACCCCGACGCCGCCACCCACCGCCGCATCGGCGAGCGCTTCGCCGAGCACGCCTTCGCCGCCGGCGGGCCCTTCGCCGACGCGCGTTCCTGAGACGGCCCGAGCCGCTGCCCGCACCCCCGGGCCACCGGGCCGGCCGGGGGTGCGGCAGCATGGGCGGTCGGACACCCGCACGACCGGAAGGCCCCGCGATGACCGCGGCACCCCAGCCCGAGACCCTGGCCGCGTTCGAGGCGGCGAAGGGGTTCATGCCCACCGGCGAGGGCCTCGCCCTGTACGCGGCGGCCGCCGAGGCCGGGCGGCTGGGGCTGCCGCTGCTGGAGGTCGGCACGTACTGCGGCCGCTCCACGCTCCTGCTCGCCGACGCGGCCCGCGCGGCCGACGTCACCGCGCTCACCGTGGACCACCACCGGGGCAGCGAGGAGCAGCAGCCGGGCTGGGACTACCACGACCCGGAGACGGTGGACCCCGAACTCGGCCTGATGGACACCCTGCCCGCCTTCCGCCGCACCCTGCACCGGGCGGGCCTGGAGGACCACGTGGTGGCGCTGGTCGGCCGCTCCCCGCAGGTGGCGAGGGTCTGGCGGACCCCGTTGGGCCTGGTCTTCGTCGACGGCGGGCACACCGACGAGCACGCCACCGCCGACTACGAGGGCTGGGCGCCGCATGTCGCGGACGGCGGCCTGCTCGTCATCCACGACGTCTTCCCCGACCCGGCCGACGAGTTCACCGGCCAGGCCCCGTACCGGATCTACCTGCGCGCCCTGGCCTCGGGCGCCTTCACGGAGGTCTCCGCGACGGACTCGCTGCGGGTGCTGCGGCGGACCGGCGCGGGCAGCTGACCGGCCGCCACCCATTGGGACGCGCACAGATCCGGGGGGTGCCGTCCCGGCCGCTAGGGTGGCAGACGTGTCGTACACAGGTCCGGAGTTCGATTCGCCCGCGCCCCGCCGCCCCCGCCGCGGGGCGATGACCGTCGCCGTCGCGGCCCTGGTGCCCGGCGCACTGCTCGGCTGGCTGGTGTACGAGGCGGTGGGTGACACCGGCGCGCCCGGACCGGGCCGTGCGGAGGCCAAGGCGCCCGCGCCGACCGGGCCGTCCCCGTCGTCCCCGTCGCCCGCCGCCCCGCCGGGCGCGGGCCCCTCGTCGGCCGGCGACGGGCCAGCGCCCGCCCCCTCCGCCGCGGGCCCGCTCCGGGGCAAGGTCGTCGTCGTCGACCCCGGCCACAACCCGCACAACTTCCAGCACCCGGCCGAGATCGACCGCAGGGTGGACATCGGCACGGCCTGGAAGGAGTGCGACACCACCGGCACGGCGACCAACGCGGGCTACACGGAGGCCGAGTTCACCCTCGACGTCGCCCGCCGGCTGCGCACGGTCCTGCAACAGCAGGGCGCCACGGTGAAGCTGACGCAGAACGGCGAGCGGACGTACGGGCCGTGCATCGACGAGCGGGCGCGGATCGGCAACGAGGCGAAGGCCGACGCGGTCGTCTCCCTCCACGCGGACGGATCCGGCGCGGGCAACCGCGGCTTCCACGTCATCCTCCCGGCGTCCGTGCACGCGGGCGCCGCCGACACCCGGCCGATCGTCGCGCCGTCGCGCGAACTCGGGGAACGCATCGCGGGACGGTTCGTCCGCGCCACCGGCAGCGCGCCGGCCAACTACGTGGGGGACGGCACCGGTCTCGTCACGCGGGAGGACCTCGGCGGTCTCAATCTGTCAACGGTTCCCAAGGTGTTCGTCGAGTGCGGCAACATGCGCGATAGCAAGGACGCGGCACTGCTGACCAGCGGGGCCTGGCGGCAGAAGGCGGCGCAAGGGATCTCTGAGGGAATCGTGAGTTTCCTGCGCGGGTAGTGATCGGCGCGATCATCCCGACGGACAGGTCGTTCGTACGGACGATAGTGTCATCCCTACGATGAGGGGCCTCCCCCGCGCTTCACACCGGGGCCTTACGGCGACATGGTGACAGCGACGCCTCTACCGACGACGAGACGACCTGCGAAGGACCTGAAGTGAATATCCGCTCCCTCACTCGAG
This sequence comes from Streptomyces cinereospinus, assembly GCF_042430725.1. Classification (NCBI taxonomy): domain Bacteria; kingdom Bacillati; phylum Actinomycetota; class Actinomycetes; order Kitasatosporales; family Streptomycetaceae; genus Streptomyces; species Streptomyces cinereospinus. The sequence goes on from NZ_JBHMCY010000010.1 coordinate 121,412, forward strand.
GCGACGGCGTGGTGATCGGAGCAGCGGTGTTGCTGTTCATCGCGTCGTTCCTCGACCTGTACTCGATCGACGGCGCCCCCGACAGCTACGAGATTCCGGGCCTGTGGTCCAGCGGGCCGGTCGTGCTGGGTGTCGTGCTGGCGGGGATCATCGGCGCCGCGCTCGTCGTCGTCGCCCGGGGACTGCCACAGCCCCCGAAGGTCGCGGGCCTGGACCTCGGCCAGTTCGGCGTCGCCTTCACGGTGTTCGCCGCGTGGAGCGCGCTCGGCAACGTCTTCGACCCGAGCGGTGGCGCCAACAACTTCGACACCGAGGGCTCCGGCCCCGACGCCGGCACGGGTCTGATCCTCGCCCTCGTCGCCACCCTGGTGATGGCCGCCGCCGCGGTCGCCACCCCGCTGGTCCCCGCCCTCAAGGGCGCCCTGGTCCCGGCCCCCCGCCCCGCCGCCCCGCAGCCCTACGGCGGTCAGCCCCAGGGCGGTTACGGCTACCCCGGCGCCCAGCAGCCCGCCGGCTACGGCCAGCCGCAGCCCGGCCAGCCCGGCCAGCCCTACGGTGAGCCGCAGCAGCCGCCGCAGCCGCAGCCGCCCGCCGGGAACTTCTCCCCGTTCTGGTTCGCGGTGCCGGTCCCGCGCCCGCTGTTCGCCGAGGACGGCTCGCCCACCCCGATCGCCGAGCTGGCGCCGGGCACCTGGTACCTGGCCGTCGAGCAGCGCGGCCAGGCGCTGGTGGCGCAGACGCAGGACGGCCGCCGGGGCGTGCTGCAGGACACGAGCGGTATCCAGCGCGGCTGACGCCGAGCGGAACGACGGCCCCTCGCCCTCGCGGGCGGGGGGCCGTCGCCGTGTCCGGCGGCTCAGCGGAAGATGGCGACCGGGTCGAGGGTGAGCCGGCCCGCGTGTTCGTCCCAGGCCAGGACCTTGCCCAGGCAGCGGGCCGTGAAGCGGCCCGTGTAGTAGTGCTCCTCGTGGAAGTCGCCGCGCCCCTGCGCCTCGAAGCACATGATCTCCACGTGCGCGCCGGTGCCGTAGGGGGCGCTCAGGCGCACGCCGTTCTCCTCGCGCCGGGCGGTGAAGCCGCCGGTGACGGAGACGTACGTCAGCCCCAGCGCGCTGAGCGGGATGCGCCCGTCGGGGTACCGGCTCCGCAGCCGGTCGCCGCTCTCCCGGTTGAGGACGAGGTCGCCCTCGATGAGGTCGGCGTCCACCACCCGGTCCTCCTTGCGCATGGCGTCCATGACCACGCCGATGACGTTCATGGGGTTGGCCTCGCGCAGGTAGGTGGTGACCTGCTCCCGGGTGACGCCCCGTTCCGCCCGGCCCATCCAGAAGAAGACCTTGCCCCACAGCCCGTAGGTGTTCTGCACCTGGAGCCGGTGGGCGACCTCCTGGCTCAGGGACTGGGCGAAGCCGCCGACCTCGTAGATGTCCATGACGCGCTGCTTGTGCAGGTAGAAGCACATGTCCAGGTGGGTCCCGCCCGTCCGGCGGCGGCGGCGCAGCCGCCGCCACCCGTGTCCGAGCACCAGGGCCAGGCACACCGCCGTGCCGGCCCAGACGAGCAGCCACGGCCACCACAGGCCCCACCACTCACCATCAATGACAGCCACGGATCTCCTTGAAGGCGTCGGCGAGGGAGGAAAGGTTCGCGTCGACCATGCGGCCGCCGGTCGCCGCGGCGGCCCGCCGCAGCGCCGCCGCGTCTGCCTCCCCGAAGTGGACGGGGAAGGTGGGCACCGCCCGCGCGTCGCCGCCGAGCGAGCGGTGGCGGCGCAGGAACTCGTCGTAGCCGATGCCCGCGTTGCTCTCGCCGTCGGTCATCAGCACGATCGCCACCGGCCGCGCGGGCTCCTCGCGCACGGCGGCGGTGGCGATGCGGTAGCCCCGGTCGAGGGCGGTCCACACGGCGGTGGCGTCGTCGTAACCGCCGTCGGCGACCAGCCCGTCGAGGGTGCGCAGGTCGGCGTCGCTCCGGACGGTGACCGTGCGCTCCTCCAGGACGCGGCCGCCGAACCGGACGACGGTGAGCCGCTCGCCCCGGTAGAAGCGGGCGAACTTGCCGGCGGCGGTGTCGTCGGCGCCGCTCAGCCCGGCGAAGGCGGCGCGCAGGCCGGCCATCCGCTCGCCGCGCATCGAGGTGGAGAAGTCGAGCACGAAGACGACCTGGTCGGCGGTGCGGCTGCGGGGGTCGCCGTAGTCGGTGACCAGCTGCTCGACGACGGAGAGGCTGTCGGGGAAGGAGAGCGCGTTGCCGACGTCCGCCCGCAGCGGCCCGGACGGCTCGACGTCGTCGTTGACCGGGCGCCGGAAGGTCCGCTCCATGAGCGCCCGTTGCGTGTCGGCGCTCAGCAGCCAGTCCACCACCCTGCCGTACGCCGACCGCTGCTCCGGGTCGAGCAGCAGCAGCGGGAAGTCGGAGAGCACCATGCCGTCGTCGGGGTGCACGATCCGCAGGGGCGCGCCGCGCCGCTCGCCGGCGTTCAGCGCGAGCAGTTCCGCCTCGTGCGCGATCAGCGCGTTGGCGCGGCCGGGCCGGCCGCGGTGGGCGGCGATCAGCTCCCGGGAGCTGGCCGCGGTGAGGGTCTGGCCGGAGCGGAAGCCGCGCAGCCGGTCGCAGGAGACGTCCTCCTCGCGCAGCGCGCGCCCGGTCCCGGCGGCGGCGGTGGCGACGCCGACGAGCGCCGCGCGGCCGGTGTCGCTGCGCCGCGGGTCGGCCATCCCGAACCGCACGGTGCCGTCGGCGGCGGCGTCCGCCACGTCCGCCCACGACACGCGGCCCTCGGGGGCGGCCCCGCTCAGCCGGTCGGCGACGGCCTCCTCCAGGCCGACGACGACCGGCGAGCGCATGATGGGGGTGGTCTCGGGCCGGGTCAGGCGGCCGCCGGAGTCCTGCACGCGCAGCAGGAAGGAGCGGTCCGAGGCGAGCCACGCCAGGTCGTACCCGGGGCCGTCCGGGTACTGCCCCGCAAGGTCCGCCGTGGCCTCGTACACCATCTCCAGCTCGACCCCGGTGTCCTCCTTCAGCTCGCCCAGCAGCGGTGCCACGTCGGCGAGTTCGGGGCTGGCGAGGACCCGCAGGGTGACCGGTTCGGCCGTGCGCGAGCAGGCGGTGAGGCCGGCCAGGACGGCCAGCGCGAGCACGGCGGTCAGGGCGCGGACGAGCCCGCTCATGCGATGTCGTCCAGGTCGGGCGGCGGGCAGTCGCCGACGTAGGTGATGATGTCGTCCAGGACCGGCAGGCTGGGTTCGAGCGCCTTGGTCTGGTCGGGGTTCGGGACCGGCACCTGGATGCCGTGGTCGCTGAGGTAGTCGTCCAGCTCCCTGCTGGCGCCGTCCTCGCCGGAGAAGCGGATCCGGAAGCCGAGTTGCAGGGCGCGCCGGCGCAGGTCCGCGTCCTGCTCGATCAGCTCCACCAGCCGGTCGCCCTGCGGGCTGAGGGAGATGAGCTGCGGTTCGGTGAGCGCGTACGGCTTGGGGTAGAGCAGGACCCGGCTGGTGTCCTGCTCGCCGTGCTTGCGCTGGTGGGCTATCTGGTGGGCGAGGAACTGGTGCTCGTAGATGAGGGCGATGGGCGCCAGCGACTCGCCGAGGGCGGAGAAGTAGCCGTCGGCCTGCTCGTCGGCCCACATGCCCTGGAGGGTGACGAGGGGTTTGATCTCGGCGGCGATCCGGTCGACCTCCTGCCGGGCGCGCGCCGGGTCGTTGGGGTGGCTGGAGCCCGGGGTCTTCTCGCCGCCCGCGACGAAGGCGAGGATGCTCAGGTAGGTGCCGGCCGAGTTCGACTCGCAGACGTTGGAGGTGCGCACCAGGACGCTGCCGCTGTTGCTGCGGTCGCCGGCGGCCACGTCGTCGTAGCCGATGCCGTTCCAGGTGTCCGCCTCGTCGCCGGTGCCGTCGCGGGGGTCGTTGGGGTCGTCCACGCCGTCGAGCAGGGTCATGAACTTCGCCATGTCGAGGTCGTAGTAGAGGGTCGGCTCCCCGCTCGCGGACCGCTGCCGGGTGGCCACCCCGGCCCGCACCAGGGTCTCGGCGTAGTCGCGGAAGCTGCCGAGGGCCAGGGGGGAGACGAAGGGGCGCACCGTCTGGCCGGTGTCGTCCGGCCGGTCGAGGACGAGCTTCGCCGCGGGCTGGCCGGAGGGGAAGACGACGTCGAGCCCTTCCAGGGAGCGGGTGGCGATGCCCCGGGAGCCGAGGCGGCGGATGTCCACGCGGATGCCGTGCCGGAGCAGCAGCCGTGCCACTTCCGGGTCCCGGAAGTAGTCCGACTTGGACGCCATCCGCGACTCGATGACCGTGATGCGCTCGAACGGCCGGAGCGCGTTGCCGGAGATCATCAGGGACAGCAGACCGGCGAGGGCGAGCGGCAGCGCGACGACGACGAGGCGCGGGACGCCGCGGTGGGTCGTTCTGCGGATGGTGAGTCTGGGTTCCGCGGTCGCGGACGTGCCTGCGCCGGTGGTGCTGTCGTCGCTCGTGCCTCCGTCGGTCGTGCTGTCGTCGCTCGTCGCTGCTCTGTCGTCGGACAACGGCCCTCCTGCCGCTCAAGGGGGCAGGATCATCAGTGACCCCGTGGAACATCATCCCCCGGAGCGAGCAACTCCGGTCGAACGAACGGCGAATGACCGGTGGCCGGCGGCCCGGCACTCCCCGGTTTCGGCCAGGCGTCCGGGGCAACACGTAGGGCATGTCCCCCAGATATCGCAACGGTGCGAACCAGGCCGGTACGGTCATCGCGATCGTGGCCGACGTCATGGCCCTCATCCTGGGCCTGTGGATCCTGATGTACCTGCTGGACGCCAACCCCGGCAACGACTTCGTGCAGTTCGTGCACGACGCCGCGCGCCGGCTGGCCGGCTGGTCCTACGACCTGTTCACCTTCGACGCGGCCTGGGCGCGCGTCGTGGCGGGGTACGGGCTGGCGGCGGTCGTCTACCTGTTCGTGGGGCACGCGATCGCCGGCCGCATGCGCCGCCAGCACTGACCCGCGTACGGCACTGACTCACGTACAGCAGTCCGGGTCCAGCCCGGCGGGCAGGCGGTCGCCGCCGAACACCGCGCACGTGGCCTCGTGGCCGCCCAGCGCGGCGACGGCGAGGAGCAGGGAGCCGGCCGTCCAGGTGGTCAGCTCACGTGGCCAGATGGCGTCGTCCTCGAACACGTAGCCCGTCCAGTACAGGCCGGTCTCCGGATCGCGCAGGTGCTGGATCGACTGGAGGATCTCCAGCGCCCGGTCGGACTCGCCCATCGCCCACAGGGCCAGGGCGAGTTCGGCCGACTCGCCGCCGGTCACCCACGGGTTGGGGACCACGCACCGCACCCCGAGGCCGGGCACGACGAAGCGGTCCCAGCCGTCCTCGACCCGGGACGTGGCCTCGGCGCCGGTCAGCGCGCCGCCCAGCACCGGGTAGTACCAGTCCATCGAGTAGCGGTCCTTGTCCAGGAACCGCTCCGGGTGCCGGCGTATCGCGTGCCGCAGCGCGCCCGCCGCCAGTTCCCAGTCGGGCTGCGGCTCCTCCCGCTGCTCGGCGACGGCGAGCGCGCAGCGCAGCGCGTGGTGGATGGACGAGCACCCGGTGAGCAGCGCGTCGGTGACGGGCGTGCCGTCCTCCTCGCGCTTCCAGCCGATCTGCCCGCCGGGCTGCTGGAGCCGCAGCACGCACTCGATCGCCGCGTACACGACCGGCCACATGCGGTCCAGGAAGGTGTCGTCGCCGGTGGAGAGGTAGTGGTGCCAGATGCCCACGGCCGGGTAGGCGACGAAGTTGGTCTCGCAGCCCCGGTCGGTGACGTCGTCGTGCGCCCCGTCGGCGTACGCCGCGTACCAGGAGCCGTCCGGCCGCTGGTGGGCGGCCAGCCACAGGTACGCCCGTTCGGCGGCCTCGTGCTCGCCCGCCGCGTCCAGCGCCATCGCGGCCTCGACGTGGTCCCAGGGGTCCAGGTGGTGTCCGCGGAACCACGGGATCGCCCCGTCCTCCCGCTGCGCGGCGAGGATCCCGCGTACGGTCGCGGCGGCCTGCTCGGCGGTGAGGACCCCGGGCAGGACCAGGTGTTCCGTCCGGGGAGTGGTCACTGGGCGGCCGCCTCGGCGGCGGCGCGCGGCAGGTGGGGCTTGGTGGCGTAGGCCACGAAGCTCTTGCCGATCACCGGGTTGAGCGCCCGCTCGGCGACGCGGGTGGCCAGCGGCTTCTTCATGATGTCCCAGACCAGCAGCTTGTGGTACGCCCGCACCGGCAGCGCCTTGTCGTTGTCGACGCCGAACGCGCACTTCAGCCACCAGTACGGGGAGTGCAGGGCGTGGGCGTGGTGGGTGCCGTAGGGCCGCAGGCCGGCCTCGCGGATCCTCGCGAGGAGTTCGTCCGCCCTGTAGATGCGGATGTGGCCGCCCTCGACCTCGTGGTACGCGTCGGACAGCGCCCAGCAGACCTTCTCGGGGCCGTAGCGCGGCACGGTGACCGCGATGCGTCCGCCGGGCTTGAGCACCCGCACCATCTCGGCGAGCACGCCCTTGTCGTCCGGGATGTGCTCCATCACCTCGGAGACGATGACGACGTCGAAGGACTCGTCGGGGAAGGGCAGGGCGAGGGCGTCGCCCTCCAGAGCGGTGGCGGTGGCGCCCGCGGGTGCCTCGCCCGCCTCCTTCATCGCCGCGAACCACTTGGCGACCTCGCGGATCTCCTCGCCGTTCTGGTCCAGCGCCACGACCCGCGCGCCGCGCCGGTAGCACTCGAACGCGTGCCGGCCGGCACCGCAGCCGAGGTCCAGGACGCGGTCGCCCGGGGCGAGCGGGAACCGGGAGAAGTCGACGGTCAGCACGTGCTCCTGCTTTCGCGGTAGACACCGGTGGTACGGGTGGGGGTGGCGGTGGCCTCGGCGGGCGCCGGGGCGGGGGACGCCCCCGCCGGCACGGTCTCGACGCCGCCCACGGGACCGCCGGCCGGGCCCGCCGGGGAGGCCTCACCCGCCGGTTCCGTCGCGGCGTCGGAGCGGCCGGGCTGCGCGCCCGCCGGGGAGGGGTCACCCGCCGGAAGGACCTCGCGCACCGGCCCGGCCGCGGCGGCGCCGGCCGCGGCGGTCCGCGCGGCGCGGGCGGGCGGGACGGTGGTGCGGGTGGGCGGGACGGTGGTGCGGGCGTGGCGGTCGGGGCCTGCCCCCGCGTCCCGTCGCCCGGTCCCGGTGGACCGGGCGACGGCCTCGCGGTAGCGGGCCGCCGTGCCCTCCGCGGCGCGCGCCCAGGTGAAGTGCCGCAGCACCCGCTCGCGTCCGGCCGCGCCGAGCCGGGCCCGCAGTTCCGCGTCGCCCAGCAGCCGGCTCAGCCCGGCGGCCAGCGCCCCGGCGTCGCCCGGCGGCACCGCGAGGCACGTCTCGCCGTCCCGGCCGGCCACCTCGGGGATCGCCCCGCCGGTCGTGGCGACCAGCGGCGTGCCGGTGGCCATGGCCTCCGCCGCCGGCAGCGAGAAGCCCTCGTACAGCGACGGCACGCACGCCACCTGCGCCGACCGCACGAGGCCGACGAGCTCGGCGTCGGAGATGCCCTTGACGAACTCCACGGCGCCGTCGAGCCCGTAGCGCCGCACGGCCTGCGCCACCGGCCCTTCGGTGGGCTGCTTGCCGACGACCACGAGGTGCGCCCCGGGATGCTCGGTGCGCACCTTCGCCAGCGCCTCGACGAGGTGGACCAGGCCCTTGAGCGGAACGTCCGCGCTGGACGTCGTAACGATTCTCCCGGCGACCTGCGGCACCGCGGGGTCGGGCGAGAACAGGTCGGTGTCGGCGCCGATGTGGACCACGTGGACGCGGTCCGGGCGGACGCCGAGGTGGTCGACGATCTCCTGGCGCGAGGTGCCGGAGACGGTGAGGACGGACGGCAGCCGCCGCGCCACCCGTTTCTGCATCCGCGTGAAGGCGTACCACCGCCGCACGGAGAACCGCCGCCGCAGGCCCTCCGCCGCGTCCAGCTCCAGCTGCCGGTCCACGGTGATGGGGTGGTGGACGGTGGTCACCAGCGGCGCGCCGACGTCGCCCAGCAGCCCGTACCCCAGCGTCTGGTTGTCGTGCACCACGTCGAAGTCGCCCCGGCGCGCCCGCAGATGGCGGCGGGCCCGCAGGGAGAAGGTGAGCGGCTCGGGGAAGCCGCCGGTCCACATCGTGGCGACTTCCAGGGCGTCGATCCAGTCCCGGTACTCCTCGCGGGCCGGGGTGCGGAAGGGGTCGGGCTGGCGGTAGAGGTCGAGGCTGGGCAGCTCGGTGAGGCGCAGGCCGGCCCGGCCCTCGTCGAGGACGGGGTAGGGCTGGGCGCCGATGACCTCCACCTGGTGGCCCAGGCGGGCGAGTTCGCGGGAGAGGTGCCGGACGTAGACGCCCTGGCCGCCGCAGAACGGGTTTCCCTTGTAGGTGAGGAGCGCGATGCGGAGCGGTCGCGAGCCGTCTGCCGCGGGCCCCGCCGGGGAGCCCGCCTGCCTGGCCTCAGCGGTCACTCTGGGCCCCCCTCTCCCTGCACTGTCCCGCGAGATTACGCCGGGACGGTAATCTAGAACAAGTTACAGACTTGATCGTTCAAGAGGATCTGAATCTACCGGCAGGTAGGGCCGCTGTGAGCAGTGGATCAGGTGATTCACGCCACGGCACTCGGGGGTGCGCGGCGGCGGTCCGGGGCCTGCCATGCTGTCTGATCGCACGCCCTCACGGACTGTCACGGAACGGGACCTCATGCCAGCGCAAGCCAAGGTGCAAGCCAGTAGCGCGCGACCCGCCGCCCCCGCGACGCCGCCCCTCACCGAGCGGCAGGAGGCGCGCCGGCGGCGCATTCTGCGGGCGAGCGCCCGGCTGGCCGGCCGCGGCGGTTTCGACGCGGTGCAGATGCGCGAGGTCGCGGAGTCCTCGCAGGTCGCCCTCGGCACCCTGTACCGCTACTTCCCGTCCAAGGTGCACCTGCTGGTCGCGACCATGCAGGACCAGTTGGAGCAGATGCACGGCACCCTGCGCAAGAAGCCCCCGGCCGGCGAGACGGCGGCGGAGCGGGTCGCCCAGACCCTGATGCGCGCCTTCCGCGCGCTCCAGCGCGAACCGCACCTGGCCGACGCGATGGTCCGCGCCCTGACCTTCGCGGACCGCAGCGTGAGCCCCGAGGTGGACCAGGTCTCCCGGCAGACCACGGCGATCATCCTGGACGCCACGGGCCTGGACGACCCCACCCCCGCCCAGCTGTCGGCCGTCCGCGTCATCGAGCACACCTGGCACGCGACGCTGATCACCTGGCTGTCGGGCCGCGCCTCCATCGCCCAGGTCAAGGTGGACATCGAGACGGTGTGCCGCCTCATCGACCTGACGTCCGCCGAGGACGCGCGGAGCGTGCCGTGACGGCGGAGGGGGCCGGCCACCCCCGGCGTGCCGGCCCCGACGACAGGAGCCGGCCATGACGACGAAGGCGACGAAGGCGACGAAGACGACGACGAAGACGACAAAAAGGACCTACGAGACGGGTTCCCTTCGCCGGTATTGCCCGGATCAGGTGGCTGGGGGTCGCCTTCCGGCCGCTCGGTCTTGCGACTCTGCGACTTTCCGGCCTCTCAGCCCGACCGTCGACGTCGGCACCAGCGGAAGCCGAAGCCTCTCGCCAGAGTCGGCTACTCCGGTCGAACTCCCTCACTCGCCTCGTAGGCCTGCTCCTAGATTAGAACGTCTATCCGGGAATGGAACCCCCGAGGCGGAGATTTTTTACCCAATTTCCTGATTTGCCCCTTGATGGGAACACCATCCCCGCACCGGGCATATCCGGCCACCCCACGGGGCCGCGCACCCCGACGGGTAGAGTGGCCCGGTCGTCATCACACCCGTACGGGGGAAAGCCGGTGCAAATCCGGCGCTGACCCGCAACCGTGAGCAGCCGAGGCTGCGAGCCGGACCGCCCCGCACGGAAGGAAGTGACCGGCTCACGCGCCCCGGCAACCGGCCGGTGTGCGGCACCGTCGAGGTATACGGAGCCGAGCCGCCGGGGGTGCCCCGTGCTGCCCGGCTCCCCGCAGGGAGAGGCACCCGCCGACCATGAACGTCGTCCGCCGCAGCGCCACGGCGCTGGCCGTCACCGCCGTGATCGGCGCCGCCGCGGCCCCGGCCGCGTACGCCGCGAGCCCCGCCCCGTCCCTGCCGTCCGGGCTGTACGGCACGGGCGACCCCACCTACGACGGCGTCTGGCGCCAGTCCCTCGCCCTGCTCGCCCAGGACACGGCGGGCGTGCGGCCGGCCGCCGCGGCCGTGGACTGGCTCACCGGCCAGCAGTGCGCCGACGGCTCCTTCGCGCCCTACCGCGCCGACCCCGCCAAGGCCTGCGACGCCAAGACGCCGGTCGACACCAACATGACCTCCGCGGCCGTCCAGGCCCTGGCCGCGCTCGGCGGGCACGAGGCCGCCACCGGCAAGGCCGTGGCCTGGCTGAAGTCCGTGCAGAACAAGGACGGCGGCTGGGGCTACACCGCCGGCGGCCCCAGCGACGCCAACTCCACCTCCCTGGCCGTGGGCGCCCTCGCCGCCGCCGGCGAACGGCCCGCGGACGTGGTCAAGGGCGGCAGGTCCCCGTACGACGCGCTGCTCGCGCTCGCCGTCCCGTGCGACGCCGCCGAGGGCGCCGGCGCCTTCGCCTACCAGCCCGGCGACAAGGGCGCCCTCGCCGCCAACGCGGACGCCACCGCGGCCGCCGTCCTCGCGGCGCTCGGCAAGGGCCTGACCGCCGAGGCGGCCACCGCCGGCGCCGCGCCCTCCTGCACCGGCGGCGGCGACCCCACCCCCGAGCAGGCCGCCGCCAACGGTGCCGCCTACCTCGCCGGGGCGCTCGCCGGGGACGGCCACCTCATGTCCGCCCTCGCCGGTGCCGAGGACCGGCCCGACTACGGCAACACCGCCGACGCCGTCGTCGCCCTCGCCGCGCAGGGCGGTGCCCGGCAGGCGGCCGAGCCGCTGAAGTGGCTGGAACGCAACGCCCTCACCTGGGCCCGGCAGACCGGCCCCGCCGCCTACGCGCAGCTGATCCTCGCCGCGCACGCCGCGCACGCCGACCCCCGTGACTTCGGCGGCACGGACCTCGTGCAGCGGCTCAACGCGACGGGCCCCGCCCCGCAGGACGCGACGCCGGCCGCCGGGCCGGACCGCGAGGCCGCGTCGGAGTCGGAGTCGGAGTCGGAGTCGGAGTCGGACGACGGTTTCGGGGTCTGGTGGTACGTCGGCGTCTGCCTCGTCGCCGGCGTCGGCATCGGCTTCCTGCTCAGCGGCCGCAACCGGGGGCGGCAGCCGTGACACGCCGGACCGCGCTCCTGCTCACCGCGCTCGTGGTGGCCCTGGCCGCCGGCACCGGCCCGGCCCGGGCCGCCGGTTACCGCTACTGGTCGTTCTGGGAGCGCGCCGGCGGCACCTGGACGTACGCCACCCAGGGCCCCGCCACCGCCCGCCCCGCCGACGGGGCGGTCCAGGGCTTCCGTTTCGCGGTCAGCGAGGACTCCGCGGACGCGTCCCGGCCGCGCGGCGAGGCCGGCTTCGCGGCGATCTGCGCGGGCACCCCGGCGCGCGCCGGCAGCAAGCGGGTGGCCCTGGTCATCGACTTCGGCACGGCGTCGGACGCGCCCGCGGGCGGCACCCCGCCCGCCGCCCGCACGGCCTGCGCGCGGGTCTCCCCCGACGCGACCGCGGCCGAGGCGCTGGCGGCGGTGGCCGAGCCGCTGCGCTACGACACCAACGCCCTGCTGTGTGCGATCGCGGGCTATCCGCG